>NZ_BAAKJB010000006.1:0-203019 GCF_059703765.1 Azospirillum sp. NS33
CCCTCGACCGCATGCCGCCGCCGCGCCGCGCGGTGGCGGCCACGTCGGCGTGCCCGCCGCCGCCGAGCCGGGCACCACCGGGCGGGGCACCGCCGCGCCAGGCCGCCGCGGCGGCCTGACGCCGCCGTGTCGCGCGGCTCGTCCGCGCGTCCGGACGACGGACCCGCCACCCGACGGCCCACCACTGTATGGCCCGCCACTGTGCGGCCCGCCCATTGCACCGCCCGGCCCCGGCGCTCCCGCGGCCGGCCATGAGGAGCATCGCCATGAAGTCCCTGTTCGCCGCCGCCGCCGTCGCGGCCATGACCGCCGCCGCTGTCGCGGCGATGACCGCCACCGCTGTCGCGGCGATGACCGCCACCGCCACCCCCGCGCTCGCCCAGGACGCCCCTGCCGGCACCGTCGGTGCGGTCTCGGTCGTCGCCCCCTGGGCGCGCGCCACCGCGCCCCAGGCCAGGGTGGGCGGCGCCTACATGACCCTCACCACCACCGGCCCCTCGGCCGACCGCCTGGTCGGCGCCGCCACCCCGGTGGCGGAACGGGCCGAACTGCACACCCACCTGATGGACAACGGGGTGATGCGCATGCGCCCGGTTGAGGACATCGCCGTGGCGCCGGGCGCGCCGACCGCGCTGCAGCCGGGCGGGCTGCACGTCATGCTCATGGGGCTGAAGGGCCCGCTGGAGCAGGGCACGCACTTTCCGCTGACCCTGACGTTCGCCGAGGCCGGCACGGTGACCGTGCAGGTGCCGGTGCAGGCCGCCGGCGCCATGGGGGCCGCGCCGCACGCGATGCACTGACGGGGCCCGGCCCGGGGTGGCGTGTTCACGGTTCGTTAAGCATGGTGCGCAAGGATGCGCGCACCGTCACCCGCTTCGGCAGGTCGTCCGCCGTGTCCGCGCCGCCCCCCCGGTCCCGCCCGTCCCCTCCGGCCCGCCGCCCCGTGGCGGTGGCGCTGAAGTACGAGCACGGCGCCGTGGCCCTGCCCAAGGTGGTGGCCAGCGGCCGCGGCCACGTCGCCGAGCAGATCCTCGAACTGGCCTTCGCCAACGGCGTCAAGGTGCGCGAGGACGCCGACCTGGTGGAGGTCCTGCAGGCCATCGACGTGGACACCGAGATCCCGGTCGAGGCGATTGCCGCGGTGGCCGAGATCCTGGCCCATGTCTACCGGGCCAACGGCACCGTGCTGCCCGACCCGGACGTCCCCAACGCGGAGGAGTCATGACCCGTCCCACCGCCGGCCCCGGCGCCACGCCGGCCCCCGCCATCGGCGCGGAGGATCTGCAACGCCAGCTCGCCGCGGTGGCGGCGGCCCTGACCGCCGCGCGGGATGAGGCGCAGGGTGGCGCCTGGATCGATCTGGCCGGCCTGGAAGAGCGGGTCGGCAGGCTGTGCGACGCCGCCCGGGCGTTGCCGGCCGACGACGGCCGCCGGCTGCTGGTGCCGCTGGAGGCGCTCGTCGCCGCCCTCGACGGGCTCGGCGCCGACCTGGCGCAGCAGCGCGACGCGGCGGCGGCGGCCGGTCCCGCACTCGGTCCCCACGCGGCGCGCCAGCGCGCCGTCTCCGCCTATGGCGCGCCCGGCGCGCCATCCCCTTGCGACGACCCCTGACGCGGCTGGCCATCCCATGGACCTCGACACCTATTTCCGCTTCTCCCTGGCGCTGGTCTTCGTCATCGCCCTGTTCGTGGTGCTGGCGCTGGTGCTGCGACGCCTGGGCTACGGCGGCGCCGTGGCCTCGCCGTCGCGCCAGCGCCGCCTGAACATCGTCGAGGTGCTGCCGCTCGACACCAAGCGCCGGCTCGTCCTGGTCCGCCGGGACGACGCCGAACACCTGCTGCTGCTGAGCCAGTCCGGTGACCTCGTGGTGGAGGCCGCGCCGCGCGCCGGGTTCCGCACCGCCCTGGCCGCGGCATCGGACACCAGCGGCGAGCGGGGAGGGGACCGCGGTGCCGCGCCCGCCGCGCCCGCCGCGCCGCTGGCCGCCGTCGCCGCCGGGCGGGGTGACGGCTCGTGACCCTGGGCCGCCTGCTCGCGGCCGGCCTGCTGGCGCTCGGCGTCGGCCTGGTTGCGGGGCCGGTGCTGGCCCAGAGCCTGACCTTCGACCTGGGCGACGCCGGCGGTTCGGCCACCGGGCGGATCATCCAGGTGATCGCGCTGATCACGGTGCTGTCGCTGGCGCCGTCGATCCTCATCATGATGACGGCGTTCACCCGCATCGTCATCGTCCTGTCGTTCCTGCGCCAGGCCCTCGGCGTGCAGCAGACGCCGCCCAACACCGTGATGATCAGCCTGGCGATCTTCCTGACCTTCTTCATCATGGCCCCGGTGCTGGAGCGGTCCTACACCGACGGAATCCAGCCCCTGATCGAGGAGCGCATCGACGAGGCCGAGGCCTTCCAGCGGGCGGTGGCGCCGTTCCGCACCTTCATGCTGCGCCACACCAACGAGAAGGACCTGCGCCTGTTCGCCGACATGGCGCGCATCGACGCCGTCGCGTCGCCCGACGACGTGCCGCTGCACGTGCTGGTCCCGTCCTTCATGATCTCGGAGATCAAGCGCGCGTTCGAAATCGGGTTCCTGCTGTTCCTGCCCTTCCTGGTCATCGACATGGTGGTCTCGTCGATCCTCATGTCCATGGGCATGATGATGCTGCCGCCGACCATGGTGGCGATCCCCTTCAAGATCATCTTTTTCGTGCTGGTCGACGGCTGGTACCTGATCGCCGGGTCGCTGGCGCGCAGCTTCGGCACGCTGTAGGGGCGGCGGCCCGCCGCCCCCGGCCGGGGCTCAGCGCGGCTGCGCCCCCAGGTCCTCGAAGGACAGGCCCCGCTCGGTGCGGTGGAACCAGCCCTTGCCGTTGACCGACATCGCCGGCTGTCCGGGCCGCGGCGTGAAGGTCGCCGCGTAGTAGCAATCGTACCCCTCCGCCCGGTTCCTGGAGTCGACGCAGCCCTGCTTGCGGAACGACTCGAATCCGGGGAAGTCGTGCCCCTGGGAGACCACCGCCCGGCGCGTGGACGATTCCACGACGCCGCGCATCTCCGATTCCGACGGTTCGTCGGAGCAGGCGGCCAGGATCAGGCATGCCGCCAGTGCCGGGGCGATCCTCATGGGGTCCTCATGGTCGAGCCAACGCCGGAGCGCCCATCCTACCACGCCTGCCGGGGCGAGCGGAAATCGCCAGCACCCGCCGGCTTGACCGCGGCGGCGGAACGGGTTAGACCCGGACGATGAGCTCCGCCGTCCACACCATGCGAATGCGAATTAGCCACCCGGCGCGGTAAGCGCCGGGCCGGAACGCGTGTCTCGCAGGTGGTTTGGATGGAGTGTGGCGTGGTTCTGCGCCAGGGGAACGCCGGCATCCCAAAGCCGGCCAACGGTCCAATGTCGGGCGTCGCCGCCCCGCCCCGTGGCGGGATGGCCGAGCGAATGCGTCGAATTCCTGGCCCGGTCCGCTGAGGCGGTCCGGGACTCGTCGTCGCCATCCACGCTCCTGCCCGCCGCCAAGGACACCCCACCCGATGCTCACCGCGCCCGCCGCGGCGCGCGCCACCCGATGTGGCGCCGTCACCCGTCCCGACTGTTCCCCGTCCCACCGCAGCGCCGATGGCGGCGACACGGCCCCGGTTCTGGCCCCGGTTCTGGCCCCGGTCCCGCACTGGCTGGCACCGGCCTGGCTTCCCGCCGGGGCGGTCGACGCCGCCGCCCGGCGGCTTGCCGGGCACATCGTCCGCACCCCCCTGCTCGACGCGCCGGCGCTGGGTGCGCTCGCCGGCTGCTCCCTGGCGCTCAAGGCGGAAACCCTCCAGGCCACCGGGGCCTTCAAGGAGCGTGGCGCCCTCAACCGTCTGCTGCGCCTCACCGCGCCGGAACGCGCGCGTGGCGTCGTCGCGATGTCCGCCGGCAACCACGCCGCCGGGCTGGCGCTGCACGGCGCCCGCCTGGGCATCCCGGTGACCATCGTCATGCCGGCGACGGCGCCGCGCAACAAGGTCGAGCGCACCCGCGACCATGGCGCCACGGTGATCCTCCACGGCGCCGGGGTGGCGGAGGCGCGGGGCCGCGCCCTGGAGGTCGCGGCGGAGCGGCGGCTGACCTTCGTCCACCCCTACGACGACCCCGACGTGATCGCCGGGCAGGGCACGGTGGGGCTGGAGATCCTGGCCGACCGTCCCGACGTCGACACGGTGGTGGTGCCGGTCGGCGGCGGCGGCCTGCTGGCCGGCGTCGCGGCGGCGGTGAAGGCGCGGCGCCCGGGCGTGCGGGTGGTGGGGGTGCGGCATGCCCGCTTCCGCCCCGGCGGCGCGGGCCCCGGCGCCACCCTGGCCGACGGCATCGCCGTCGCCGCCCTGGGAAAGCTGGCCGGGATGATCGCCCGGCCGCTGCTCGACGCCCTGGTCTACGTGGAGGAGGAGGAGATCGCCCACGCCATCCGCAGCCTGCACCGCGTCTCGGGCCTCGTCGCGGAGGGGGCGGGGGCGGCCGCCGTGGCGGCCTTGCTGGCCGGCCGTGTCGGCGGCGCCGGGCGCACCGTCGCCGTGCTGTCCGGGCGCAACGTCGACGCGGCGGTGCTGGAGCGGGTGCTGGCGGCCGGATGAGACGGGACCGGCTGCGTCGTGTCGTCCAGGGCGTGCCTGCGGTCCTGTCCCGTCCTGTGGCCGTCCTGCCAAACGGGCGGCGGCGGGCGCGGTTCCCTCACCGGGCGGCGGACGGCGCGGCGCGGCTGGCCAGCATGGCGTCGAGCTTGCGCTGCACGTCGGCGGCGCCGAACGGCTTGGGCAGCATGTCGTAGCCCTTGCCGAGGCCGTCCTCGCCGACCACCGCGTGGCCGGCGAAGCCCGACGTGAGCAGAACCTTCAGCCCGGGGCGCAGCCGCTCCGCCTCGCGGGCCAGTTCGGCCCCGTTCATGCCCGGCGGCATGACGACGTCGGTGAACAGCAGGTCGATCGGCTGGTCGCCGCGCAGCACCGCCAGCGCCTCGTTCGCGTTGCCCGCCTGGAGCACGGCGTGGCCGAATCCGGTCAGCAACTCGGCGGTGGCGAAGCGGATGAGCGCGTCGTCCTCCACCAGCAGCACGGTGGCGGCGGCCGGCGGCCCGGCGATGGCGTCGGCGGCGGGGGCGGTGGCGCGGCGCTCCTGCGGCAGGCGCACGGTGGCGACGGTGCCGTCGCGCGCCAGCGTGGCGAAGGTCAGGCAACCGCCGTGAAGCTCCACCAGCCGGCGGGTGAGCGGCAGGCCGAAGCCGCCGTCCTCGCCGGCCCCGGCACGGTCGTCGTTGGCGGGCGACGGGCGGGCGGTGCGATCGCCGCCGCCGCCGCCGCCGCCTACGCCGACGCCGGTGTCGGTGACGACGATGGTCGGGCGCCCGTCGCGCAACGCCGCGCTGACCGTGACGCGGCCGCCCGACGGCGTGTACTTCACGGCGTTGGCCAGCAGGTTCAGCAGGATCTGCCGCATGCGCATCTCGTCGGCGCGCAGCCAGCGCGCCTCCGGGGCGACGCTGTACGACAGCTCCACGCCGGCCCGCCGGGCGCGGGGGAACATCATGCGCGCGCAGAACGACACCGCCGCATCCAGGTCGACCGTGTCCTCGGCCAGGCTCAACCGGCCGCTGTCGGCCTTGGCGTGGTCGAGCACGTCGTTGACGATCTCCAGCAGGTGCTGGCCGCTGTCGCGGGCGTCGAGGGCGAGCTGCAGGTACCGCTGGTCACCGACCGGCCCCAGGGATTCCTGGGCGATGGCGTCGCTGAAGCCGATGATCGCGTTGAGCGGGGTCAACAGCTCCTGGCTGAGGCCGGCGACGAACGCCGACTTGGCGCGGGTGGCGCGGTCGGCCTCGTCGCGGGCGGCGCGGGCCTCCTGCTCCATCCGGGTGCGGCGGGTGACGTCGCGGGTCACGGTGATGTACTCGACCGGCCGGCCGGTGCCGGGCGCGGTGACGAGACGGATCGACGCCTCGGCCCAGATCCAGTGTCCGGCGCCATGGCGCAGCCGGGCCACGCACGTGGCGGTGGGCGCCGCCTCGGTGAGCGCGGCGACCACCGCATCCACGGCCGCCCGGTCCTCCGGGTGGACGAGATCGGTGGCCGGCTTGCCGACCAGGGCCTCCGGCTCGTGGCCCAGCACGTCGCGTGCCGCTTCCGAGCAGAAGGTGCGGAGCCCGGCCGGGGTGATCCGGGTCAGCACGTCGCCGACGTTCTCGGCGAGCAGGCGGTAGCGCGCCTCGCTGTCGCGCAGCGCCAGTTCCCCCTGATGGCGCCACAGCTCGTGCATCAGCAAGGTGCCGAGGAAGGCGGTGCCCAGGGTGGTGACCGCCAGGGTCGCCGGCCCGGTGCGCTCCAGCACGTCCAGCGCCATGGCCCGGTCCGGCAGGAGGACGGCGCTGAGCAGCTGCAGCGGGCCGAGCAGCGCGGCCAGCCCGAACACGTGGCGCAGCCGCAGCCGGCCGCGCCGCCGTCGGAGATGGACCGCCAGCGCGACCCCGGCCAGCGCCGCGCCGGCCGCGCCGGCCGCGCCGGCCAGCGCGCCGGCCCCGCCGAGATGCAGCCGGTAGGCGGTGACGACCACGCCGGCCAGCGCGCCGGCGACCGGCCCGCCGAACGGGCCGGCCAGCCCCAGGAGGGTGTTGCGCCCGTCGGTGAAGACACCCGGCGCCAAGGCGAAGGGGGAGGCCATCGTCAGCAGGGCGGCCGCGGCGAACAGCGCGCCGTAGGCGCCCTGCCCGGCGACCGAGGTGCGCCCGACCCGGCGCAGCAGGAACGCGTAGACCACGGCCGACAGCGCCAGGAGACCCACGTTGCGGCCAAGCGCCAGCAGCACGTCCACACCGGAGGCTTCGAACGGGGGCATCGGTCCGTCGGGTTGGGATGAGCGCGAGGCAGCACTGTGTGCACGCAATCGAGCCGTGGGAACCCGTCCATCCGTGCCACCACCCCTGCGGAAGGGCGAAGGAGGGCTTCGCCTTCCGAGGGGGGCCTCCCTCGACCGATCGCCTCAGCCGGGGCGGCCGTCCGCGCGCGGAGCCAGCAGGATCGGCGCGTAGGCCGCGAGGTAGAGGGCGAACGCGGCCAGCCACGCGGCGCCCGCCGCCTCGATCAGCGGGCCGTAGAGTCCGCCCGGTGCCTCGGCCGCCAGCACCCGCAGGGTGGCGGCGGCCAGCACCAGGCGGTAGGCCCAGACGACCGCCGCACCGACCGCCAGGGGCCGGCCGCTGTGCCCCAGTGCCGCCCGGGTCATCACCGCCAGGATCATGGTCGCGAAGGCGCCGGCGGTGAGGGCGTGGAGGCCGGCACCGTCCGACACCGGGGCGCCCAAGGCGGCCGCCCCCTTCAGGGTCAGGCCGATCGGCAGCCACCCGTAGCCGGCGTGCAGCACCCACAGCAGCGGCTGATCCAGGGTCTTGAGACCGTGCCAGCGGGCGAGGCGGGCGGCGTGGGCGGCGGCGGCGAGCAGAGCCAGCCCGCCGAGCACCGGCGACCCCGGCAGCATCAGCTCCGCCGGGATCAGCAGCAGGGTCGCGCCCAGCGCCGTGCGGTCCAGCCAGGGCAGGGGGCCGACCTCGGCGACGCCGCCGCGCTGCGCCAGCCCGTTGCGGGTGAAGGCGGGGATGATGCGCCCACCGACCACGGCGATCATCATGACCACGGTGCCGATGGCCAGCCCCTGGCCGAGCCGCACCCCGTCGCCGGTCAGCCCCAGCCATTCCAGGTGGAACAGCAGGTTGCCCGCGAACAGCAGGGCCAGCAGCCCCAGGAAGGCGCTGTTGCGCGCTTTGCCGGCGCGCAGCAGCGGCCCCGCGAGGGCGATGGCGAGGGCGGGCAGGAAGGCGAGATCGGCGGCGGCGGCCACCGCCGGCGGCAGGCCGACGCCGGGCGCCAGGGCGATCCGGCCGGCGAGGTACACGGCGACCAGGGCGCCCAGCGGCCAGCCCGACACGGCGGGCGTTCCGGTCCAGCTCGGGACGGCGGTCAGCAGGAAGCCGGCGATGGCGGCGACCACGAAGGCGTACAGCATCTCGTGGGCGTGCCACGCCACGGGTCCGATCGGGCCGTCCGGCCACGCCCCGTTGCCCAGCACCACCAGCCACGCCGCGATCAGGGCGAAGGCGGCGAGGCCGGCGAACAGGAAGAAGGGGCGGAAGCCGTAGGCGACGAGAAGGGTGGGCCGGAGGCGGCCGAGGACGGCGGCGGTCATGGCGCGGCTCTTGGTTGCGAAGGGGGCGCGCCCCATACCAACACGGCCGCCGGCGCGGCGGCTTGACCGCCGTCAAGCGCGGCCCGGCCGGGCCCGCTTCAGATCGACCAGGCCTCCGGCGCCTCACCGGGCGTGGTGGAGCCGGTGGTCGTGGTGTGGATGCCGCATTCCGTCTTGGCGGTGCCGGCCCAGCGGCCGGAGCGCGGGTCGGCGCCCGGCGCCACCCGGTCGGTGCAGGTGTAGCAGCCCACCGACAGGAAGCCGTCCGCCTCCAGCGGGTGGCGCGGCAGGTTGCGGCGCGCGAACTCCGCCTCCAGCCGGTCCTTGTCCCAGGAGGCGAGCGGGTTGACCTTGATCCGGCCGTCCTGGGCCTCGAACACCGGCAGGGCGGCGCGGGTCGCCGACTGGAAGCGCTTGCGCCCGGTGATCCAGGCCTCGAACCCGTCCAGTGCCCGGTTCAGCGGCAGGGTCTTGCGGAGATGGCAGCACTGGTCGGGCGAGCGCTGCCAGAGCATGGAGTCCTTGTCGGCGGCCTCGACCTCGTCGCGGCGGGGACCGACGCTGCGGACGTCCTGCAGGCCGAGCAGGCCGACCAGGGTGTCGCGGTAGCGCAGCGTTTCGCCGAACAGCTTGCCGGTGTTGACGAAGATCACCGGCAGCCGGGGGTCGACCTCCGCCGCGAGCGCCACCAGCACCGCCGATTCGGTGCCGAACGACGACACCAGGGCGAGGCGGCCGGGGAACTCCCGGGCGGCAACGGCGATCAGGTCCTTGGCGTCGAGATCGGCGTGCCGTGCAGCCAGCTCGGCCGCGCGCAGCGCCTCACGGGGGGGAAGGGAACCTTCTGGCATGGCCGTTCATTTCACGTTTGATAATTGTCATATCATTGGATTCGACACTATCAACAGCGAGCGCGGCGCGCAACCAAATACATTTCATACTCGTATTATAGAGAAAACGACGGAGAAAATTGTGTTGATTGTCGCGGTGCAGCGGGGCTAAATTGGCGCCATGGACATGTTAAACACGCTCGAAATGTGAAATTAGGCGTGTGATGGTCGTGCGGTGGCTGAGGAGGGCGAGGCCCATGGCGAAGGACGCGTCCCGGACGGGGCTTCAGGCGATCACCGCGAACCGGTTGCGCGACGGCGCGGTGGTGTGGCTGGGGCCGCACGCCGCCTGGGTCGAGCGGATCGACGCCGCCGTGGCGTTCGACGCCGCCGGCCTTGCCGGCGCGATGGCCGCGGCCCAGGCGGCGGAGGCCGGCAACGTGGTGGTCGGCGTCTACGCCTTCGACGTGGAGGTGCGGGCGGGTGTGCCGGTGCCGCTGCGCTACCGCGAGCGCGTGCGCGCCGAGGGGCCCAGCGTGCGCACCGATCTCGGCAAGCAGGCCGCGCCGTGCGAGCGGGCGGCGTGAGCCGGGCCCGCGCCGAAGACATGTGAGGACACCGTCATGACCTACGTCGCCCGTCGCCACCAGGCCGGCATCTATCACTACGACGAGATCGACCGGCAGTTCGTGCGCGAGCGCGTGGCCCAGTTCCGCGCCCAGGTCGAGCGCCGCCTGAGCGGCGCGCTGACCGAGGACGAGTTCAAGCCGCTGCGGCTGATGAACGGGCTGTACCTGCAGCTCCACGCCTACATGCTGCGCATCGCCATCCCCTACGGCGTGCTCAGCTCGACCCAGCTGCGCGGCCTGGCCGGCATCGGGCGCCGCCACGACGAGGGCTACGGCCACTTCACCACCCGCCAGAACCTGCAATACAACTGGATCGCCCTGGCCGACACGCCGGACATCCTGGACGCCCTGGCCGACGTCGACATGCACGCGATCCAGACCAGCGGCAACTGCATCCGCAACGTCACCACCGACCAGTTCGCCGGGGCGGCTCCCGACGAGGTGGTCGACCCGCGGGTCTACGCCGAGATCCTGCGGCAGTGGTCGTCGCTGCACCCGGAATTCACCTTCCTGCCGCGCAAGTTCAAGATCGCCATCACCGGCGCGCCCAACGACCGGGCCGCCGTGCGGGTGCATGATGTCGGCCTGGTGGTGACGCGCAACGCCGAGGGGGCGGTCGGCTTCGAGGTGCATGTCGGTGGCGGCCTCGGCCGCTCCCCGTTCATCGCCAAGAAGCTGCGGGACTGGCTGCCCGAGGAGGATCTGGTCGCCTACCTCGAGGCCATTCTGCGCGTCTACAACGAGCACGGCCGGCGCGACAACATCTACAAGGCGCGAATCAAGATCCTGGTCCACGAGATCGGCATCGAGCGCTTCGCCGAGCAGGTCGAGGCCGAGTTCGCGCGCATCCGCGGTCCGTTCTACCGCCTCGACCCGGTGCTGGTGGACACCATCCGCGACCATTTCGCGCCGCCGCCGTTCGAGTCGCTGCCCGCGGTGTCCGAGGCCTACGAGGACGCCCGGCGCCGCGTCCCGGCCTTCGCCCGCTGGGCCGACGCCAGCGTGCGCGACCACCGCGTTCCCGGCTACGCCAGCCTCACCATTTCCCTGAAGCCGGTGGGCGGCGTGCCCGGCGACATCACCGCCGACCAGATGGACGCCGTCGCCGCACTGGCCGACCGCCACGCCTTCGGCGAGATCCGGGTCACCCACGAGCAGAACCTGGTGCTCGCCCACGTCCGCCGCGATTCGCTCCACGCCGTCTGGCAGGGGCTGGTGGCGGCCGACCTCGCCAGCCCCAACGTCGGGCTGGTGACCGACATCATCGCCTGCCCGGGGCTGGACTACTGCGCGCTCGCCAACGCCCGCTCGATCCCCATCGCCCAGGCGATCTCCACCCGCTTCGCCGATCTCGACCGGCAGCGCACGATCGGCGAGCTGAAGATCAAGATCAGCGGCTGCATCAACGCCTGCGGCCACCATCACGTGGGCCACATCGGCATCCTCGGCGTCGACAAGAAGGGCGAGGAGTTCTACCAGATCACCCTGGGCGGCAACGCCGAGCTGGTGGGGACCGCCATCGGCGACATCGCCGGGCCGGCGCTGACCGCCGACCAGACCGTGGACACGGTGGAGGCGCTGGTGGAGCGCTACCTCGAGCTGCGCTGTCCCGGGGAACGCTTCATCGACACCCTGGCCCGCGTCGGCCAGGCCCCGTTCAAGGAGACGGTCCATGCCGCTCGTTAAGGACGGCCGCCCGGCGGCCGACGCCTGGACCGCCGTGGCGGACGACGCCCCCCTGCCGCCGCGGGGCGCGGTGATCGTCGGCCTGGCGCGCTGGGCGGCGGAGCGCGAGGCGCTGATCGCCCGCGGCGGCCCGCTGGGCGTGCGCCTGCCCAGCGACGCCCGGGCCGACGCCATCGCCGCCGACCTGCCGCACCTCGACCTCGTGGCGGTGGAATTCCCCAAGTACCGCGACGGACGCGGCTTCAGCACCGCCCGGCGCCTGCGCGACCAGCACGGCTTCGCCGGCGAGATCCGCGCGGTCGGCGACGTGCTGCCCGACCAGCACCAGTTCCTGCGCCGCTGCGGCGTCGACTCGGTGGCGCTGCCCGCCGGCACCGACGCCGAGGCGTGGCTGGCCGCCGCCGGTCCCATGTCGGTGGCCTACCAGGCGGCGCTGGGCGATGGCGGCGGGCTGGGGCTGCTGCGCCGCCGCCTGGGGTGACGCCGCCGGCACCGGCTGGGTTCTTCGGGCGGTGTTGGCCGGGGGCCGTTGGCCGTGACGGCCGGGGCGGTCTAGAGTGGGCGGCCCGCACCACCACAGGCCCGGCGCCATGGTCCGTTCCCTTCGCATCGCCACCTTCAATCTGGAAAGCCTGGACGACGACACGCTCGACCCGCCGTTCGCCCAGCGTTGCGCGGTGCTGCGCCCGCAGCTGGAGCGCCTCGCCGCCGATGTGCTGTGCCTCCAGGAGGTCAACGGCCAGCGCCCGGCCAAGGGCCAGCCGCGACGCCTGCGTGCCCTGGAGACCTTGCTGGCGGGCACCGCCTACGAGGGGTTCGCGCTGGCCGGGGCGGGGCGCGACGGCTACGCCGACAAGCACAACGTGGTGGTCGCCAGCCGCTGGCCGGTGGTTGGCCACCGGCTGATCCGCCACGCGCTGGTGCCGCCGCCCCTGCTGCGCATGGTCACCGCCGTCCCCGCCCGGCACGAGGCCGAGCCGGTGACCTGGGACCGCCCGGTGCTGCACGTGGAGATCGACCTTCCCGTCGGGCGCCGCCTGCACGTCTTCGACCTGCACCTGCGGGCGCCGCTGGCGGCGCCGGTGCCGGGTCAGAAGACGGGGGCGATGAGCTGGCACAGCGTCGGCGGCTGGGGCGAGGGGTTCTTCATCGCCGCCATGAAGCGGGCGGGCCAGGCGCTGGAGACGCGGCTGGCGGTGGAGCGCCTGTTCGACGCCGATCCCGAGGCGCTGGTGGTGGTCGCCGGCGACTACAACGCCGAGGGGCGCGAGACCCCGGTGCGGCTGATCCGCGGGGATCCCGAGGACACCGGCAATGGTCATCTCGCGCGCCGCGCCCTGGTGCCCCTGGAGCGCACGGTGGCCGCGGAACGCCGGTTTTCCGTGCTGCATGGCGGGCAGGCGGTGATGCTCGACCACCTGCTGGTGTCGCGGCCGCTGCTGGCGTGGTTCCGGACGGCGGAGATCCACAACGAGGCGCTGTCCGACGAGGTGGTCGCCCAGGCGGCCGTCGCCCGCTCCCCGGAGAGTTACCACGCGCCGGTGGTGGCCAGCTTCGAGATGGCGGGGTCGCTCACACCGTGAGCGACAGGCGCGCCGCGCCGCCGGCGGCCGCGGGGATGGCGGCGGCAGAGGACGTGGCGGGACCGGGCGTGGCGGGGCTGGGCGTGGCGGGGCTGGGCGTGGCGGCTGCGGGGTCGGCCGGAAGGGCGGAGCCGGTGCGCGGCGCGGCGCCCGCCAGGGTGGCGCCGGTCGGGGTGGGGCCGGTCGGGGTGGGGCCGGCCGGGGTCGTGCCGTTCGACGCTGCCCCCGTCGGGGTGGGGCCTGGCTGGGTGGCGCCGGCCTCCGCGGTATCGGCGGACGGCGAGCGTCCTCCGGCACGGCGGTACTGCTCCACCACCCGCTCGCGCGGGATCTGGTCCCTGGTCTCGCCGGTGTCGCCGTCGCGGAAGAACAGGACGGCCAGCCGGGCCGTCTGGTCGTACCGCAGGACCGGGCTGATGTAGATGCCCGGCGGCCCGGCGCTGCCGCTCCCCCCGGTCCCGCTCTCCCCGGGCTTGGTGCCCGCGCTTGCACCGCCGGTCGTGGCCGGGGGATCGGCGGCGGCGGACGGCTGCGTCCGCGCGCCCGTCGCCGGGGCCGCGGGACGCGGCACCGCGTGGCTGCCGAGAGCGTTGATGTCCATCGGTGTCGCGCGCCTCCTCACCGGTGCCGGGGGTGTCCCCGCGGAGACCGCCCGGCGGGGCCGAGGCCGAGGCCGATCAGACCACGATGTTCAGGTTGCTGCCGCGGCTTTCGGTGACCGAGCCGCCGGTCGTCGTCCGTCCATCCTGCGCCTGGGCCTGGCTGGCCTGCTGCTGTTGCGTCTGCTGCTCCTCGATCTGCGCCTGCTGGGCGGCGTTCGGGCCGCTTTGCAAGGGGCTGACATAGGGCTGTGCGCCGCCGATTCCGCCGATGTCCATGGTGGCCTCCGTGTGGGGTCGCCGGCCGACCGGCCGGTGCCCCTTTTGATCTTTGAGCCCTCACAATAGGCAATTTCTGCCGGGTCTTCAACCACGGCTCCGGTCACGCCCCGGCGCCGGCGGGAGCGATGCCATCACGTTCGCGTGACGCGGCCGGGCCGGCGGCATGGCAACGGTTTGGCAAGGGTTCGCGGCGGACCATCTGCAGAGGCGATGTGTCCCGGAGGCGAGCCGGCCATGATGATGCGCTTCAAGGAAGGCGACGTGCTGTTTCGCGAAGGCGACGACAGCGACTTCGCCTGCCGCATCGTCGAGGGGCGGGTGACGGTGGTCAAGGATTCCGACGGGGTCGCCGTGGTGCTGGGTGACATCGGGCCCGGCGACATCGTCGGCGAGATGGGGGTGATCGAGCGCAAGCCGCGCAGCGCCACCGTCCGGGCCGCCGGCGACGTGGCGGTCGAGGTGATCCCGGCGGACCGCCTGTTCGACGCCCTGGGCGGCGACCCGGCCACGGCGCGCCGGGTCATGCTGAGGTTGAGCGAGCGGGTGCGCAGCCTGTCGGAGGAGGTGGCGCGGCTGCGGGCCCCCGCGGAGGCGCCGCCCGCCGCCCCCGTGCCCGAACCCGATCCCGACCCCGGGATCGAGCCGGTGCCCGACCCGTCACCCGGGTCACCGGCCGAGCCGTCAGCCGGGGGTCCGCCGCCGGCGCCGGCCGCCGGCGCCGTGGCCGACCCCGCCGCGGCGGCCGCGGCGGAGCGCAAGATCGGGCGCTACATCCAGTCGGCGCGGCTGGCGCTCGGCACCCACGCCGTGTCCATCGCCTGCGAGTGGCTGGCCGGCGCGCCGTCGATGTGGATCGACACGCTGCCGTTCCGGGTCGGCCGTGGGCCCGACGGGGCGGGGCGGCCGGTGCGCCACCCCGGCGCGCTCCTGGTTCCGGACACGCCGCCCTACCGTCTGTCGCCCAACCACTTCGCGATCGTCCGCGACGATCGCCTGGGGCTGGTCGTGCGCGATCTCGGCAGCGAGCTGGGGACCACCGTCAACGGCCAGTATCTCGGCGGGGTCTTCGCCAAGGACTGGCTCCGCCTGCCGCCGGGCGACAGCGTGGTGGTCGCCGGCGGCGTCCAATCCCCCTTCGTGTTCCGGGTTCACGCGACGGAATGATCGACGGGTCGCTGGCTGCGTCGGCGCGCGGCCAGGGGTCGGGCGGCGATGGCCGCGGAAAAATCTTGGATCGACCGAATTGTCACTTGATTCCAGCGTCGAAAAGCGTATTTAGGCCGGACGACGCACTTCGCACGTGCCTATGGCCCTCTGTGGTTATGCAACGACGTACCGCGTCCTTTTTGGCAGTGCCGGTCTTTGTGGACCGGTCCCGAGAGGGAGGTCAGTATGTTGTCCCGTCTCCACGGCTGGGTCACCAGACGGTAGCCCGCAGCCGGACATCGACGTTTGAACGACCGGAGTTCATGGAACCCGGCGTGCGCTCGATCCGGCTGATTCCGTCGCCTTTTCCCACAATTCTCGGATCCACGCCTGCGCCCTGAACTCGGTTCGCGCAGGGGATCGCTTTGTGTTCACGGGTTCGCGCGCCGCCGCGCCGCACCCGGTGAAGGAGTGCGCCATGGGCTTCATCCGTTCCCGTTCCGCCGTCGCCCCGCTGCGACGCGGCGTTTCCGCCGTCCCCGCCACCTCCGGCGTGCCGACCCGCCGGCCGACCGTGTCCCAGGCCGTCGCCCTGCACCGCCCGGAGGAGCCGATGCACTGCATCCGCCCGACGGTGCTGAGCGACACCGCCCGCTGCTTCGTCGCCGCGTTCGATGCGGCGGTCGCCGGCGACGTCCTCTACGCCGTCAAGTGCAACCCGGAGCCGGCGGTCCTGCGGGCGCTGTGGGACGGCGGCGTGCGCCATTTCGACGTCGCCTCGCTGGGCGAGGTGCGGCTGGTGCGCCAGATGTTCCCGCAGGCGGTCCTGCACTACATGCACCCGGTGAAGGGCCGCCAGGCGATCCGCGCCGCCTACCAGCAGTACGGCGTGCGCGACTTCGTGCTCGACAGCCGCGAGGAGCTCGACAAGATCGTCGAGGAGACCGATGGCGCGGCCGACCTCGGCCTGGTGGTGCGGCTGGCGCTGCCCAAGGGGAACGCCGTCTACGACCTGTCCGGCAAGTTCGGCGCCGCCACCGAGGACGCCGTGGCCCTGCTGCGCGCGGTGCGCGCGATGGCGGCCAGGGTGGGCGTGTCCTTCCACGTGGGGTCGCAGATGCTCGACCCCTCGGCGTACGAGCGGGCGCTCGACCTCGCGGGCCAGGTGATCGCGGCGGCGGGCGTGCGCGTCGACGTGGTCGATGTCGGCGGCGGCTTCCCGGTGTCCTACCCCGACCTCACGCCGCCGCCGCTGGGCGACTTCATGGCGGCGATCGCCCGCGGCGTGGCCCGCTTGGGCCTGCCGGAGGGCACCCGGGTGTGGTGCGAGCCGGGGCGCGCCCTGGTGGCGGCGGGTGTCTCGCTGGTGGTGCAGGTGATGAAGCGGCGCGGCGACGTGCTCTACATCAACGACGGCGTCTACGGCAGCCTGTCGGACGCCGGGGTTCCCGGCTTCCGCTTCCCGGCCCGCCTGGTCCGCCCGTTCGCGGGCATCGAGGCCGAGGACACCGTCCCCTTCGCCTTCTACGGGCCGACCTGCGACAGCGCCGACAAGATGAATGGGCCGTTCCATCTTCCGGCCGACGTCAAGGCCGGCGACTGGATCGAGCTGGGCCAGCTCGGCGCCTACGGCGGATGCCTGCGCACCGCGTTCAACGGGTTCGAGCACGCCCGGCTGATCGAGGTCTGCGATGCGCCGCAACTGGCCACCCCGGGCCACGCCTTCGCCACCCGCGCCGCGTGACGGACTGCGTCGCGCCGCCGCACCGTCTCTGCTAGAAAGAGTTCCCTTCTCCTCGGCCCCGTTCCCGCCTCCGGTCCCCGGGGGCGGGTCGGGCCGCCATTGGCCGTGGCCGAGGAGGTCCCGCAACCCGGACGAATGAGCACTCGCCAGCACCTGGAGTAGTCGGCACCATGCCCCAAGACAACACACACTGCGCGTTCACCGGCCGTATGGTCATCGTCGGCTTCGGCTCGATCGGACAGGGGATGCTGCCCCTGCTGTTCCGACACATCGCCATGAAGCCCGAGCAGGTCACCATCGTCACGGCCGAGGAGCTGGGGCATGCGGTGGCCGATGCCTTTGCCGTCAAGTTCATGAAGCTGCCCCTGACGCGGGAGAACCACCGGCAGGTTCTCGAGCCGATGCTCGGCGCGGGTGATTTCCTGGTCAACCTGTCGGTCGACGTGTCGTCGGTCGCCCTGATCGAGTTCTGCCAGCGCGTCGGCGCGCTCTACATCGACACCTGCGTCGAGCCGTGGATCGGCGGCTACACGGACCCCTCGCTGACCCCCAGCCTGCGCTCCAATTACGCGCTGCGCGAAGCGGCGCTGAGCCTCAAGGCCGGCCACGCCGGCGGGCCCACCGCCCTGATCACCCATGGCGCCAACCCCGGGCTGGTGTCGCATTTCGTCAAGCAGGCGCTGCTCAACATCGCCACCGACACCGGGGCGGGCGTCGAGACCCCGACCACCCGCGCGGGCTGGGCGGCGCTGGCCGAGCGTCTCGGCGTCAAGGTCATCCACATCGCCGAGCGCGACACCCAGGTCTCCGACGTGCCGAAGAAGGTGGGCGAGTTCGTCAACACCTGGTCGATCGACGGTTTCGTGGGCGAGGGATGCCAGCCGGCCGAGTTGGGCTGGGGCTCCCACGAGAAGGCCCTGCCGCCCGACGGCCGGCGCCACGAGTTCGGGTCGGACGCCGCCATCTATCTGATGCGCCCCGGCGCCTCGACCCGGGTGCGCACCTGGACGCCGCTGGAGGGACCGTTCCACGGCTTCCTGATCACCCACAACGAGGCGATCTCCATCGCCGACTACTACACGGTGAGCGATGGCGGTGCGGTGCGCTACCGGCCGACGGTCCACTACGCCTACCACCCCTGCGACGACGCCGTGGCGTCGGTGCACGAGCTGGCGGGCAAGAACTGGACCATGCAGCCGGAGCAGCGGCTGATGATGGACGAGATCGTCAGCGGCATCGACGAGCTGGGCGTCCTGCTGATGGGCCACGCCAAGAACGCCTACTGGTTCGGGTCGCGGCTGTCGATCGAGCAGGCGCGGGAGCTGTGCCCGCACAACAACGCCACGTCGCTGCAGGTCACCGTGGCGGTGCTGGCCGGGGTGGTGTGGGCAATGGAGAACCCCGACCGCGGCATCGTCGAGCCCGACGAGATCGACTTCAGCCGCATCCTGGAGATCGCCCGGCCCTACCTCGGCGACGTCGTCGGCGCCTACGGCGACTGGACGCCGCTGCAGGACCGCGGGCGCCTGTTCCCCGAGGACGTCGACAGCGACGACCCCTGGCAGTTCAAGAACTTCCGGGTGGTCTGAGCGGCGGCGGAACCCAATCCCGGTCCGGCGGGTTGATCCCTGCCGGACACTGGGGGAGGGGACCGTGAAGGGGTATGGCATCGTGGTGGCCGGCATCGGCCTGGTGGGGTGCCTGGGCACCGCCGCCCAGTCCGCGCCGGAGGTGGAGCAGGGGCCCGGTGGCGAGCCGGTGATCGTCCAGGAGGGCAGGGCCTCCTACTATTCCGACCGCCTTCATGGCCGGCGGACGGCGAGCGGCGAACGCTACGACCGCGGCCGGCCGACCGCGGCGTCGCGCCAGTTGCCCCTTGGCGCCCGCGCCACCGTCACCGACCGGGAGACCGGCGAGAGCGTGGAGGTCATCGTCAACGACCGCGGGCCCTACGCGCGCAACCGGGTGATCGACCTGTCCCGCCAGGCGGCCGAGGGGCTGGACATGATCGAGGACGGCACCGCGCCGGTGCGCGTCGAGGTGCGGCCGTCGGAGCAGCCGAACGCCGCGGTCCGGGACAAGGTCGAGAGCGCCATCGAGGGGTTGGCCGACGGCGGGTAGGCCCGGCCGGCGCCCCCACCCCCCGCTCCAGGGCGGCGAAGATGAACAGAAGTTCATGATCCCGTCATCGGTGGGACAAGGGAGGCGGGCTATTGTCCTGATCACGGGCCACGGGCCGCGCCTGCCCCCCAGACGGCGCTGTAGCCCGCGTCCCGCGGGTCGTTTCTTGGGAGTGACCCAGCGCTGACGGGCGGCGGGGTGCCGCCGGGACCACCATGGCCTTCCCCCGAGGCCGGTCCCGGCCGGCCCCGCCGCTTCCTTTTTGCCGGAGCCAGCGCAGCCTGCGCCTTGACAGGCCGGCGCGCCGTCCGTGTATCGTGGCGGTGCACCCATCGGCGTCCCTGCACGATCCGGCCCATGCCGCCACGCGTCCTGATCGGGCTTTACACCGCCGCCCGGCCTCCGCTGGAGGCCGTGGCGCCGCTGCGTCTGCGCGCCCTGGCGGCGGAGGCGCTGGTCCAGCGCGTGGATTTCATCGTCTTCGGTTCCGACGACGTGGACCTCTTGCGGTCGGCCGTGTACGGGCGGTCGCTGGTCGGCGACGCCTGGCACGAGGGTGTCTGGCCGCTGCCCGGCGTCGTCATGAATCCGGTTCGTCCCCAGTTCGACGTGGACTGGGCGATCGCCGAGGAGCTGCGGCGCCTGGCCCCCTTCACCACCAGCCGCATCGCCGACAAGGTGGCGGTGTCCACCCTGCTCGCCGCGTCGCCGGTGGCCGCCCACGTCATTCCGTTCGACGCGCTGTGCGCCGATCTGGCGGCCGCCGAGGGAACGGCGGGATTGGCGGCCCGACTCGGCGGCTTCCTGGCGGCGCACGGCCGCATCGTCGCCAAGCCGGCGCGGGGCCGGCGGGGCCGCGACATCCGTTTCCTGTCCCGCACCGCCGACGGCGGGCTGGTCGAACACGGGCGCGGCGGCGACCGGCCGACCACCATGGCGGCCGTGATCCGCGACCTGGCGGGGCGGCTGCCCCGCGGCCCCTGGATCCTCCAGCGTTTCGTGCCGTCGAAGACGCGCGACGACCGGTCCTTCGACGTGCGGGTGCACGTTCACAAGGACGGTGCCGGACAATGGGCGGTGGTGCGTGCCTATGTCCGCCTCTCGGAGGCCGGAGGGCTGGTGGCGAACACCTGCTGCGGCGGCTACCAGGGCGACCCCGAGCGGTTCTTCGCGGCGTTGCGTGGCGAGGCCGCGGCGCTGGTCGAGGCGCTGCGCGCGCTCGGCCTGGCCACGGCCGCCGCGCTGGACGCGCGCTATGGCGGGGCGCTCGACGAGCTGGGCGTCGATCTGGTGATCGACGCCGCCCGCCGTCCCTGGATCGTCGAGGTCAACACCCACCCGCAGTGCCGGCATCACGAGTTCGAGCGGGCGCGCTACTCCATCGCCTACGCCGCCCACCTCGCCCGCGGCACCATCGCCGCGGGTCAGTCGATGGGGGGCGCCGGGCCCGGTGCCGGGGCGGCCGCCGGGGACTCGTCGGGTCGGGCGGCCGTCACGCCCTGCATCGGCGTGCCGGGGGTCAGGCTGGAGACGGCGAACGACGGCTCCTCCTCCATCGTCAGGTAGTTCCAGACGGTTTCGTTGGCGGCGTAGCTCATGGCGTCGCCGACGGCGGTCAGCGCCACGTAGCTTGCCGCGAGCGTCGGGCTGTTCATCACCAGGAGCCCGGCGACGAAGACACGGCCCATGTTGACGGAGGTGAAGGTGGCCGACTTGTAGGGGAGCAGTTCGGCGTTGCTCTGCCCGGTCTCCTTGGCGACGCCGCTCCACACCGTCTCGTGGGCGTAGTAGAGAACGGGTTCCGTCAGGGCGGTGGTGGCCGCCAGCACGCCGCCGGTGGCGGCGCTGCCGCTGAGCACCGCGACGATCGCGAAGTCGTTCAGGGCCGACAGGGTCTGGTAGCTGGCGGTCTTGTACAGTCGCTGCTGCCACTCCGGCAGGTCGACCAGGGGGGGCGGGCCGGACGGCGCGGGCACCGCCGCGGGGTCGTCCAGCACCGGCAGCGGCTCGGCCAGGGCGGGCGCCGTGGCGGCGGTCAAGCCGCCCGCCAGCATCCAGGCGATGGTGATTCGGCGTAGCACGGGGCCGTTCTCCATGGTCGCGGTCGGTGATGTGCCCGGGCGGTGCCCGGGTGACGCGTTCGAGGTACCCTCGCACGAAGCCCCGCGCCGCGGCAACCCGCCCGGGCGCGGGCCCGTGGCCCTTGACGTGCGCCGCCGGGCACGGGATTGAATGGCCCGATCGTTTCCCCTGCAAGGTGCGCCGGTGCGTCCTGCCATCCTGTTCCCCCTGTTCAAGCCCCTGTCCAGTCTGCCCGGCCTGGGACCCAAGCTGGCGCGCCTGGCCGAGAAGCTGGCCGGACCGCACGCGGTGGACCTGGCCTGGCACCTGCCGTCCGGGGTGATCGACCGCCGGTTCTCGCCGACCATCGCCGACGCGCCGGGGGGGCGCATCGCCACCCTGACCGTCCGCGTCGACGGCCACGTGGCCCCCGGCAACCCGCGCCATCCCCACAAGGTCCGCTGCAGCGACGGCAGCGGTGTGCTGGAGCTGGTCTATTTCCACGCCCGCGGCGACTGGATCCAGCGCCAGTTCCCGGAAGGGCGGACGATGGTGGTCAGCGGCAAGGTGGAGTGGTTCCACGACGTCTTGCAGATGGCCCATCCCGACGCCGTGGTGCCGGTGGAGGACCGTGAGGGCATCGAGGCGGTGGAGCCGGTCTACCCGATGACCGCCGGACTGCCGGCCAAGACCCTGCGCCGGGCGGTCCGCGGCGTGCTTGACGACCTGCCGGAGCTGGCGGAATGGCAGGATGCGGCGTGGCTGGCACGCCAGGCCTGGCCGGGATGGCGCGACGCCCTGCGGCGCGCCCACACGCCGGAGGACGAGGGCGACCTTGCCCCGACCACCGCGAGCCGCCGGCGTCTCGCCTACGACGAACTGCTGGCCAACCAGCTGGCTTTGGCACTGGTGCGCCGCCAGCAGAGCCGCCTGTCCGGGCGCGCCGTGGTCGGCGACGGGGCGCTGCGGGCCAAGGTGGCGGCGGCGCTGCCCTTCGCGCTCACCGGCTCGCAGGACCGTGCGCTCGCCGAGATCGCCGCCGACATGGCGGCGGAACGGCGCATGCTGCGCCTGTTGCAGGGCGACGTCGGCAGCGGCAAGACGGTGGTCGCGCTGATGGCCATGCTGGCCGCGGTGGAGGCCGGGCACCAGGCGGTGCTGATGGCACCGACCGAGATCCTCGCCCGCCAGCACGCGGAGACCCTGGCCCCGCTGTGCTGGGCCGCGGGGGTGGAGGTCGCCGTGCTGACCGGCCGGGACAAGGGCCGTGCCCGGGCCCGGCTGCTCGAGCGGGCCGCCTCCGGTGAGCTGCCGCTGGTGGTGGGCACCCACGCCCTGTTCCAGGAAGAGGTGGCGTTTCGCGACCTGGCGCTGGCGGTCATCGACGAGCAGCATCGGTTCGGCGTGCACCAGCGTCTGCAGCTTTCGGCCAAGGGCCGCGCCGTCGACGTGCTGGTGATGACGGCGACCCCGATCCCGCGCACCCTGACCCTCACCGCCTACGGCGACATGGACGTGTCGCGGCTGACGGAGAAGCCGGCGGGACGCAAGCCCGTGCACACGGCCACCGTGGCGTTGGACCGCCTGGAGGAGGTGGTGGCCGGCATCCACCGCAAGGTCGCCGAGGGGGCGCGCGTCTACTGGGTGTGCCCGCTGGTGGACGAGTCCGAGCAGCTCGACCTCGCCGCGGCGACGGAGCGCCACGCCTTCCTGCGGGCCAGCTTCGGCGACCGGGTCGGCTTGGTGCACGGGAAGATGCGCGGCCCCGACAAGGACGCGGTGATGGCGGCCTTCGCCGCCGGCGCCCTCGACGTGCTGGTGGCGACCACGGTGATCGAGGTCGGGGTGAACGTGCCGGCGGCCACGGTGATGGTGATCGAGCACGCGGAGCGCTTCGGGCTGGCGCAGCTCCATCAGCTGCGCGGGCGGGTCGGCCGCGGCGCGGCCGCCTCGTCCTGTCTGCTGCTGTTCGACCCCCATCTCACGGAGACGGCGCGCCAGCGCCTGATGACCCTGCGCGACACCGAGGACGGCTTTCTCATCGCCGAGGAGGATCTGCGCCTGCGCGGCGCCGGGGAGGTGCTGGGCACCCGACAGTCGGGGCTGCCCGCGTTCCGCCTCGCCGACCTGGCGGTCCACGGCGACCTGCTGGCGGTGGCCCGCGACGACGCCCGCCTGGTGGTGGAGCGCGACCCCGAGCTCCAGGGCGCGCGGGGCCAGGCGTTGCGGACTCTGTTGTACCTGTTCGAGCGCGACGCCGCGGCCAAGACCCTCCGCTCCGGGTGATCCGCCCCAGGGGTGCGGACCGGGGGGCGTGGACCGGGGGCGCTGACCGGGCCCGGCTAGGCGCGGCCGACGCCGATGCGCACGTGGGCGGGAAGCGGCACCGCGTCGCCGCTGGCGCGCGCCTCCATCCGCCGGGCGATGGCGGCGTCGAGAGCCTCGCGCTCCGCCGCCGGCAGGGCGGCGACGCGCGGCCCGAAGGCCAGGGCCAGGGTCGCCCGCCACACCGGCTCGCGGCGCGGCACCTTGCGCACCGGCGTCAACGCGCTTTCCGTGGGCTCGGCGAAGCCGGCGGCGCTCAGCGCCGCCGCGAGGCTCCCCGGGGCGGCAAACCGGAACAGGGCGTCGAGCCGATGCACCGGGTCGGGGCCGAGGCGCTCCTCCACCACCGCGCCCACCAGATCGAACAGGGCATTGCCGGCGCGCGGCCCCCACACCATCACGGCGACGCGGCCCCCGGGAACCAGCGTCCGCCGCGCCTCGGCCAGGGCGGCGACCGCATCGGGGACGAACATCAGCCCGAACCGGCAGGTGACGGCGTCGAAGGCGGCGTCGGCGAAGGGCAGCCGGCCCATGTCCGCGGCCAGGACGTGCAGGGGAAGGGGGGCGGTCGCGGGCTCGGCGGCGGCACGGCGCACCGCCCCGGCCAGCATGGCCGGAACCAGATCGGTCCCCACCACCATCCCGGCGCCGGGGCGGACGCGCCGCGCCGCCGACAGCGCCGGCTCGCCCGCCCCGGACGCGAGGTCGAGCACGCGGTCCCCGGGGCCGATCGAGGCGGCGTCCAGCAGCGGCTGGTTCAGCTTGTCGGCCAGCTCGGCCATGGGGTCGGCCCAGCGGTCCCAGTGCCCGGCGCTGGCGGTCCAGCGCGCGCGTTCGCGCGCGCCATCGATCGGGGTGTCGCTCATCGCGGCACCGGCCGTCGGCCGGCGGGGCTCGAGCGGGTTGCGGTCATCGCGGCCACGTCAGTGGAGGAGGCGGGGGGCGGTGGTCGGGGCCTGGCCGGAGTCCCGCTCGGCGACGCGCTCACCCAGGGCGGCGAGGTTGTCCGACAGGCGGCGGTTGGCCTCCGTCAGCGCCTGGATGCGCTGCTGGGCGGCGTCGTTCTGCTGGCTCAGCGCCGCCACCGTCTCGCCCAGGCGGCGGATCTGGTGGGCGTGGCGCACGGCGGCGTCGTTCACGCTGCGGCGAATCGAGCCGACGGCCGCCAGGACCACCGTGCTGATGGTCGCACCGGCGGCGAGGGCCACGACGGAGAGCACCGCAAGCCATTCCATGATCGTTTCCGATCCTCCCCCCGAAGCATCCCCGCAATCGCCGCCGTGGTCAAGGGCGTGTCCCCGATTCGCAGGCGGGACCGGTCAATGCAGGATGCGGCCGGTGCGGGGGTCGACTCGCAACTCGACGCGATGGCCGGCGGAATCCAGGGCGCGCACCCGGTACTGGGCGCCATCCGCCTCGATGCGGTAGATCCGCCGCATCCCGTCGTCCTCCAGCTCGCGGGCGACCCGCGAGACCGGCAGGGCGTCCGCCGGCAGGGCCTCGGGTCCGACGCCCCAGGACCCGTCATGGGCGGAGGCGACCGCAATCAGGACCAGGGCCAGCACGTTTGCCGTGCCAAGGCCGATGATCATGCGCCGGGCGATCCTCATGTGCGCTCCCCATCCCGCTTGGTGTCAGTGCCTCTCCCCTGATGTATGTCGGGATGGCGGGGTTTATTCCGCCTGGATCGACGGGAAAGGCGGCCGGGAGAGGCGGGCGGGCGCGCGCCGGTCAGAGCAGCTCGCCGCCCACCGGCCGGGGCGCCGCCGCCGGCACCTCCTTCAGGTGGTCGCCGAAGGCGCGCAGGATCGGCAGGACGCGGTGGATCTGTTCCGGCGTCACGTGGGCGTCCGTCTTGAGGACGATGGTCGGCGCCTCGGTCATCAGCCGCTTGGCCCGCATCGGGCCGACCTTCTCATCCAGGAACATCGCCAAACCCATCAGCATCCCCAGCGTGACGTCGTCCGGCGCCTTGGGACGGGCCAGCACCTCGTGCAGTTCCTTCAGCATGGTGTAGGCGACGATGGAGGTGCGTTCGATGGTGTCGACGTCGGCGGACATGGGCATCGGGCGGTATCCTTCGACAGGAAGGGAAAGGGGCTCCACCCGAAGGTTACCGACCGTTTCGTAACAAAAGCATTAACCATGGACTTGACCATTCGCCGAGCCGCCGCCTTTCCGCATAGGCCGGCGGCGGCGCGCCTATGACCGCCAATCGCCCGTCACCCGCCGTCCACCGCCGCGTGGCCCGCCGCGATGCCGGCGGCGCGCACCACCCGCTCCACCGCCCGCAGCACGGCGTCGGGGCGGGTGTGATGGATCATGTGCCCGGCACCGGCCAGCAGGTGGAGGGTCGAGCCCGGGATGTCCTCGTGCAGCCGGACGGCGTGGGCGTAGGGATCGACCACATGGTCCTCCGCTCCGGCGAGGATGGCCACGGGACAGCCGATGTCCGGATAGCGCCGGGCCATCGACGCGACCGCCGAGGTCAGGGCCATCAGGTCGGCCGCCGTCGCCTCGATCTGCGAGGGCCGCTGCATCAGCTCCAGCGGCAGTTGCCGGAACTGCGCGGGCACCGGCTCCGGCGCGAAGGTCCGTTCGATCAGCGTCTGCCCCAGCAGACGGTCGACCGGCTGGAGCACCGTGTGGTTCAGCAGCGGCCCGATGGCCGGCGTCGCCGCGACCAGGAAGGGAGCGGCGTCGGGGCGCACGACGGGGTAGGCGTATCCGGCCAGGAACACCACGCCGCCCACCTCCTCCGGGAACTCCAGGGCGTAGGCGAGGGCGACCGCGGCGCCCAGGGAGTGGCCGACGATCACCGGGCGCCGGATGTTCATCGCCACCAGGGCGGCGTGGATGAGGCGCGCCTGGGCGTCGGGCGGCGCGACGCCGGGAGGCCGCTCGCTGTAGCCATGGCCCGGCCGGTCGAGTGCCACCGCCCGCCAGCGCTGCGCCGCGCGGTCGAGGACGCTGATCGCCATGTCCTCGGCCAGCATGCCCGCGCCGTGCAGGAACACCACCGCCTCGCCCTGCCCCCGGTCGATGGCGTGGAGGCGGACGCCGTCGGCGTCCACCCAGACGCCGCGCGGCGGGTGATCGCGTTCGGCCTGCGCCGTGCGGCGCCGGCTGTCCATCCACAGTCCGGCCAACAGGCCGGCCGCCAGGGTCAATCCGCTGCGCATGGGTCGGCTCTCCTCGTGTCTCTCGGTTGCCCGCCGGCGTGAGGCCGGCGAGGCTGGCGGGGCGGGCGCCGGCGGCGCCGCATCCCCGAGGCAACGTCCCTCCGGTCCGCCGGTTCCGCTCCGGCGGGCGCCCCGGCGCCTACCAGCCCAGGGCCAGCCCGTCCTTGCGCGGGTCCGACGCGCCGATGAGGACGCCGCGCCGGTGGTCGATGCGGATGGCCTGGGCGCCGCCGATCGGTGCGGTGGCCCACTCCGCGGTGTGGCCGCGCCCGCGCAGCGCCGGCAGCAGAGCCGGCGCGAAGCCCGTCTCCAGGCGCAGCACGCCGCCGTCCACGAAGCTGCGCGGCCGCTCCACCGCGTCCTGGATGTCGAGCCCGCGGCCCAGGGTGTCGAGGACGAACTGGGCGTGGCCGACCGCCTGGTAGTGGCCGCCCATCACCCCGAACGGCATCTCCGGCCGCCCGTCGCGGGTGACCATGCCGGGAATGATGGTGTGAAGCGGCCGCTTGCCCGGGGCGACGGAGTTGGAGTGGCCGGCCTCCAGCCGGAAGGAGCGGCCGCGGCAATGCAGCAGCACGCCGCAGCCCGGGGCGACGATGGCGCTGCCGAAGGCGTCGAACAGCGAGTTGATGAACGACACCGCGTTGCGGTCGCGGTCGACGGCGCAGAGATACACCGTGTCGCGGTGCGGTTCGCACAGCGCCGGCGGGTCGGGCAGGGCGCGGTGCGGGGCGATCCGGGCCCGCAGCCGCGCGGCGTGGACGGGGGCCAGCAGGGAGTCCACCGGCACCGCGGCGAAGCGCGGGTCGCCGAGCAGGGCGTCACGCTCCGCATACACCAGCTTGGTCGCCTCGGCCAGCCAGTGCACCCGCTCCTCGTCGCTCGCTCCGGCGTCGTCGGCCGGCGTTCCGGCCAGCGTGTTGAGCAGCATGAGCGCGGCCAGCCCCTGGCCGTTGGGTGGGCACTCGTGCACGGCGTGACCGTGGCAGGCGGTGGCGATGGGGGGCACGTACGCGCTGCGCTGGGCGGCGAAGTCCTCGGCCTGGTGCAGCCCGCCGAGGGCGCGCAGCGTCGCCAGCAGGTCGTCGCGCACGGCCCCCTCGTAGAAGCCGGCGCGGCCGTGCCGGCCGATCCGGCGCAAGGTCGCCGCCAGCGCCGGATTGCGGAAGCGGTCGCCGGCGGACGGCGCACGGCCCGCGGGCAGCAGCAGCGCGCGGGTGGCCGGGCGCCGCGCCAGCCGGCCGGCGTGCACCGCCCAGTCGCGGGCGACCCGCGGGTGGACCAGGCATCCTTCTTCGGCCAAGGCGGCGGCGGGCTCCAGCAGCGTCTCCAGGGGCACGGAGCCGTGGTCGGTGTGCAGCCGGCACCACGCGTCGACGGCGCCCGGCACGGTGACGGCGTGGACGCTGTCGGCGTCGAGCGCCGCCACGCCCAGGCTCGCGAAGCGGTCCGGGGTCGCCGCCGCGGGCGCCTGTCCGGAGCCGTTGAGGGCCAGGACGCCGCCGGAGGCGGCGGCGTACAGGGCGAAGACGTCGCCGCCGACGCCGGTCATGTGCGGTTCGGCGACGCACAGCACGGCGGCGGCGGCGATGGCGGCGTCCACCGCGTTGCCGCCGGCACGCAGCACGTCGAGCCCGGTCAGCGTGGCCTGGGGGTGGGAGGTGGCGATCATGCCGCGCTCGGCGTAGGCCGCCGAGCGGCCGGGTCGCTGGAAGTCGCGCATGGGGTCTCCGCTGCCGTGGGTCGGGTCCGGGCCGGCGGTCCGGGGGCCGGCCGCTTTTGTATTGGTGCGCACAACGCGCGAAAAATGCCATAGTCGGCCGTGGCGGGCGCACGGCGCGCCCAGGCGGCGGGGAACGGCGTGATGGGCGACGGCGGCGAGCTACCGGACCAGGATTACCGCGACCTGGAAGCGTTCATCGCCCGCACGCCCAAGGGGCGGGCCTTCCTGGCCGAGCACGCCCGGCGCTCGCAAACCATCGGGGTCGCCGCGGTCGAGGCGTTGGTCGGCTCGCTGCGCGACGCCTGGCTGCGCCACGAGGAGGCGGCGAACGCGGTCCGCCACATCGCCGTGCTGCGCCATGAACTGCAGGACATGAGCGCCTCCATCGTCCAGGCGCGTCGCGAGATCGCGGCGATCCGGCCGAAGGAGGAGGCCGACGACCGCATCGCCACGGCGGCGAACGAGCTGGACGCCATCGTGCTCTCCACCGAGCGGGCCTCCATCGAGATCCTCGGCGCCGCCGAGCGGGTGCTGGAGACGGCGACGGCGCTGCGCAAGGAGGGCGCGCCGGCGGCGCTGTGCGACCTTCTGGACGCCGAGGTCACCACCATTTTCACCGCCTGTTCCTTCCAGGACCTGACCGGCCAGCGCACCACGAAGGTGGTCAACGCGCTGCGCTACATCGAGCAGCGGATCCTGACGGTGATGGGGATTTGGGGCCTGGACGCGGAGGCGTCCGCGGCGCCGGTGGCGGACGAGCGGGCCGACACCCGCCCCGACGCCCATCTGCTGAACGGGCCGAGCGCCAACGGCGTGGACCAGGACGAGGTCGACCGGCTGATGAACGCCGTGGCGGCCCCCGCCGCCGCTGCCCCCGCCACAGGCGCCCCGGCGGCCGGTCCGACGGCCGCCCCCCGGACGGCCTCCCCGGCGGCGGCCAGGCCGGCAACGGCGAAGCCAAAGCCGGCCGCCCCCGCGCCGCCCCCGCCGCCGGCCGGGGTGCCCGCCGCCCCGCCCGCGCAGGATGGCGTCGCGCCGTCGCCCCTCGATCAGTCCTCGATCGACGCGCTGTTCACCTGAAAGGCCCGGCGCAGGGCCGACCACGACAGTTCCGCGACGGCCTCGCGCGAGGTGCGGACCGGGGCCGGCGGCGTCAGGGACGCGGCCGCCACCACCCGGGCGTCGTAGGGGTGGGTCTGGTCGGCGTAGAGCCGGCGCACGCGGTCGACGTAGTTGCGGGTCTCCTTGTAGGGCGGGATGCCGCCATGGCGCAGGACCGCGTTCTCGCCGGCGTTGTAGCCGGCCAGGGCCAGGGCGACGTCGCCCTTGAAGTAGGCCAGCAGCCAGCGCAGGTACTTCATCCCGCCGCGGATGTTCTGCTCCGGGTCGAACGGGTCGCTGACACCGAACCGCTTGGCCGTGCCGGGGATCAGCTGCATCAGCCCCATCGCCTGCTTGGGCGAGACGGCGCGGGGGCGGTAGCCGGATTCCACCGCGATGACCGCCAGAACCAGATCCGGGTCGAGGCGGTAGACGGGCGCCAGCTTGGTGACCAGGGCCGTCACCTCGCGTGGCGGCATCCGCGGGGCGGTGGAGCGGATCGTGAAGGGAGCGCAGGCCGCCGGCCGCGGCGCCGAGCCGACGCTGCCGACCAGGCGGGCCGCCGCCGAACTGCCCAGGGCGGCGGCCCGGCGCAGCCAGGCGCGCCCCAGCGGCTCGTCCCGGGCCACGCTCCCGGTGCCCCGCATCAGCATCTTTCCCGCGTGGTAGGCGGCGGCGGCGTGATCCTGGCGCGCCGCCTTGCAGTAGTAGTGGAGCGCGCGCCGCGGGCTGCGCGATCCCCCGCGCGTCAACTCGTAGTGGGACGCCAGCTCGTACTGGGCGCGGGCGCTGCCCTTCGCGGCGAAGGATTCAAGGGCGCGGACGGTGCGATCGGCGCTGGCCTCGGCGGTCATGGGAACGGCGATGGCCGCTCCGGCGAAGATGAGTGAGATCACGGTCCATTTCATCGCTTGGCCTGCTCCTATCGAATCCGGGTACACCGCAAGAGTTCCGCGCGCTCCGGCGTTCGACCGGGGCGCGTTCCGCTGCCCACGGACGGCGTAGACCTTACGGGCGGACGGTTAGTTCCAAGGTCGGGATGGTCGCGCCGGGGCGACTTCGGTATGGTCGTCTTCAGGCAGGGAGGCCGATCCGGCACGCCGGTCCGAAGACAAGACCAAAGACCAAAGGCAGGGCGCCGGCCACCGGGTATGACGAATGCGAACGCCGAACGAGCGGCCGACAGACGCCGCAGGCGCAGCGTTCAGGGAGGGTTGCAGACCGCGCAGCGACGAAGGGCCGAAGGCCCGGTCCCCTGCGGCGTCCTATGAAAGCCGGATGGCCTCGGTCGTCCGGTTTTTTCTTTCCCAAAGCTCCCATCGAAGATCCTATCTCTCAAGTCAGACCGGTATAGGGCGAAGAGTTCCATGACGATCGGCTAGGATTGCTGGCCATCGCCGACGACAAACCGGCGATATCGACAGCCGGCCTAGCCTTTTTCCCAACTGGCGTTGCCGATCGACACTCATTACGTACTGTCTGGCCCGAGATTGTCTTTGGGGAATCCGGTGATGTCAGAAGCGCATCGGGCCGATCGCCGGATCGAAAGGTTTGCCCGTTTGGAGCGGACCCTGCAGCAGTAGCCCGGGAGGCACAGTCATCCATGGCCAACCACGTTGCGCGCACATTGCATCCGTCCCACGACGAGTCCGTGCTGGCGGTTGCCGCGCCCCCGCCACGCGGGCCGCGTGAGCCGGAGCACAGCCCGCGTGCCGCGGCCGAACCGGAGGAGACGGCCGCTCCCGGCGACCCCAACGCGCCGCCCGATCCGGCCGTCGTCGCCCGGATCGCGGAGGAGATCCCCCGTCTGCGCCGCTTTGCCCGCGCCATGGTCCGCGACGCCACGCTGGCCGACGACCTGGTGCAGGAATGCCTGGAGCGGGCGTTGAGCCGGCTGCACCTGTGGCGCCCGGGGAGCAACCTGCGGGCGTGGCTCTTCACCATCCTGCGCAATCTGCACATCAACGGCATCCGTCGCCGCCAGACGGTGGTCGACATCGACGGCGAGGCGCAGGCGGCGGTCGGGTCGGCCCACGGCGCGCAGTTCGTGCGACTCGAACTGCGCGACCTGCGCCGCGCGCTGGGCATGCTGCCGATCGAGCAGAAGGAGGTGGTCCTTCTGATCGGGCTGGAGGGAATCAGCTATGGCGAGGCGGCCGACATCCTCGGCATCTCCATCGGCACCGTGAAGTCACGGCTGTCGCGGGGCCGCCGGGCGTTGCGCAACCTCATGGAGGGCAAGAGCCCGGCCGACGACGACGCCGACGACTGACCGGCCACGGGGCGCCGCCGTCCGAGGGCGGGAGACGCGCGCCAAAAAAAGAACGGCAGCGCCGAGGGCGTTGCCGTTCAGTCGAGTCTGACAATCGAGAGGCTCGGGGTTGCCCGCCCCCGACCGGACGGCCGGGAGCGCGCTGGCGCCAGACGGTCGGAGCCGCAACGGCGGCTCCCTCCGGGTCTAGCGGCGCCGGACCAGACCCAGGATCAGGCTGGCGGCGAAGAGCACCAGGAACAGGAAGAAGAGGATCTGCGCGATCCCCGAGGTTGCCGCGGCGACCCCGCCGAACCCGAATGCCCCGGCGACCAAAGCCACGACGAAGAACACCAAAGCCCAGTACAGCATCACCGATCTCCTTCGGCTCACGCGCATCCGGCGGTGTGACGGGGGTCCCGGGCTTTCCGGGCGCCTCCGGCCGCCTCGTTTGGCGCATGGTGGTGGAACACGGTCCGACCCCGTTGGTTCCTGCGGGTGCCCGGGCCCTCCTTCGTTTGCGCCTGGCCGCCACTCCTTTCGGCGGGCCAGCGAAACCTTGGCGCGCCGACGCTGTTCTCCCTGCTCGAGGCCGTGCCATGGGGTGCGGCCGCATCCTTTTTCCGTGAGGGAGGAGAGACCGATGAACCGCAAGCTCACTGTTGCCGCATTCGCGACGACGCTCGCCGTGGCCCCGGTGGCTCTCGCGCAGTCGTCGTGGAGCAATCCTGACTCCGACAGCATCGCCATCGGCCGTGACACGCCGGTCAACACGCCGGGCCTGTACGCCGACGACCGCCCGGCCGCGGGCACCTATTCCGGCGCGCCGACCTCGGACGGCTGGGAACGCGACGACCGTGCCGCCGGGGCGGTCGATCCCTTGGCCGGCACCGCCGACAGCGGCACCGCGGTGACCGGTGACGCGCCGACCCGCAGCCCGGGTCAGTTCGTCGACGACCGTCCGGCCGCCGGCACCTATTCCGGGGCGCCGACCTCGCAGAGCTGGGACGCCGAGGACCGTGCCACCGGGACCATCGACCCGATGGCCGGCAGCGCCGCCAGCGGCACCGCGGTGACCGGCGACGCCCCCAACCGCAGCCCCGGCCAGTTCGTCGACGACCGGCCGGCGGCGGGCACCTATTCGGGCGCCCCGACGTCGGAGAGCTGGAACACCGACGACCGCGCCCGTTCCGGCGCCACGGTGAGCCCCGGCTACACCACCATGGGCGGGACCACCATGGGCGGGACCACCGCGGGCGGCACCCGCATGACCGAGGACGGCCGTGTCCTGGTCGATCTCGGCCGCATCCCCAACTTCGGCGAGCGCCAGGGGCCCGGTCAGAACCGCACCGAGCTGATGCAGACCACGCTGCTCAACCACTTCAGCTCGTTCGGCTTCGAGGGCGTGCGCGATTTCCGCAAGCAGGGCGAGGACTACGTCGCCGACGTGTCGCGCGGCGGCCAGTGGATGACCATCCACATCGACGCGACCACCGGCACCATCAGCGCCGTGCGCTGACCCGGGGCCGCGGCCGGCCGGGGGCTCCGCGCCCCCGGCGACCCGCGCGGGAGGGGACGCCTCCCGCGCGCGTACGGCTGCCGCGGTGGTCCATCACCGCATGATCTCCCGCCAACTGCCGGCGAGGGCGCCGAAGCCGGCCGGCGCGAGCGTCCCGTGGAGGTCCGGCGGCCCCTGCAGACTCTGGCCGGAATCGCGCCCCAGGGTGCGGGTGGCGACGGCGGCGGTGCTGCCGGGCGGCAGCCATCCGACGGCCGCGAGGGGCAGCGACAGCACGATGCCGTGCGCCAGCCGCCCGCCGGTGGTGCCCTGGCCAGGGCGCGGGCCGTCGGTCCAGCTTGCGAAGGCGGTCAGCCGCGCCCCATTCCCGAAGCGATGCACCAGTTCGGCGGTGCCACCCCAGTCGCCGCCGAGATAGCGGCCGAGGCGGAGCGTGGCCCCGGTCCGCGCCCCCGGCCCGTCCACATGCAGGCTGAGATGCCCAGTGACGGTGTCGCTGCCGGCGCGCAGACGCAACGGGTCTCCGGCGGGGCGCTTCCACACCCGGGCGAGGTGGGCGCCCACCGCCCAGCGGGCGCGCGTCGGCTGGTAGAGCGCCTGGGCCGACAGACCGCCGAACATCTCCTCGAACTGTCCGATGGCGAGGGCGGCGTGCCAGCCCGGAACGGGCGTCGTGGTCCAGCGCGCCTGGAGATGCTCCAGGTTGGTCCGCGGCTCCGCGTAGCGGGCGAGGTCGCTGCGCACCGGGGCGACGGCGGGCAGCGCCTCGGCGTTGAGGTGCGCCAGGGTGTCGGCGTGGTTGATCCGCAGGCCGGCCGCCAGGGTGAGCCCCCGCCACGGCGCCACCGTCCCCGCGAGGTCGGTGTAGGCGCGCCACACCAGGGGCGCGGCGTGCTCCGACAGGCTTTGTTCGAGCGTCGGCCGCACGGCGAAGGTCCAGCGCGAGGGGCCGCCCGGCGGCGGCCCGGCCGCGGCGGCCGGCGCGACGGCGGCGGAACGCCACACCTCCTCGGCGCTGCCGCGCCCCCGGGCCGCCCGTTCCACCGCGCGCCGCGACAACGTCACCGCGACACCGTCCAGGCCGTCCGCCAGGGTCGCCACCGTGACCTCCTCCACCCCGGGCGGCGCCGCGGCCGCCAGCACCCGGGCGGCCCGCCCCACCGTACGGCCGGCCGGCCCGCGACCGTCGGGCTCGATCCACAAGACCGCGCGCGTCGCGTCGACCGCGGCGCCGCGCACCGGCAGCCCGGCCGTGCGGGCCTCCACCAGGGGCGAGCGGGAGGAGGCGGCGCCGGCCGAGGGGCGGGCGGCGGCGGGCGGCGGCGGCCCGGGTGGTCGGGCGCCGGCGTCCCGCTCCGGGTCGACGACCAGGGTGGCCCGCAGCATCAGGCGCCGCCCCTGTTCGACGGCGGCGCCGATGTCGAGCCAGCGCCAGGGGCGGTAGGCGATCCCGAGGTTGACCGGAAGCCCCGGGTCGAAGGTGGGGTCGTCCTGGCGCTCGGCGTGAAAGCTGTCGCCGCTGTACTCGAGCTTCACGCTCAGTCCGTCGACCGGGGTGTGCCACTCCGCGCCGCCGAACAGCGCCGCGCGGTCGCCGGTGAACCAGGCGGCCGGACCGCGGGCCTTGGCGTCGAAGGGATCGCGCGCGCGCGCGTAGCGTCCGCCCAGGAAGGACAGCGGGTTGGCCACATGCCCGTATCCGCCGAGACGCCCCCAGCCGAGGCCGAGGCTGAGGTCGACGGCCCACACCCGGCGGGTGGCGACGAGGTATTCGCCGGCGAACCGCCCGGCGCCGGGCACCGCGTAGCCGGAGCCGGCGAGGTCGCGCCCGCCGACCGCCACGGCCGGCCACCACGGCCCCTCGTCGAGCAGCCGCACCTTGGCGTCGATCCCCGGTTCGGCGATGCCCCACCAGTTCGGGTAGAGGGTGGCCCGCGCGCCCAGTTCGAGCCAGGGCAGCGGCGTAGCGGCGACGGCGAGATGGCGGTGCACGTCGCCCAGGCTGGCAAAGCCGGCGCTGGCGTGGCCGGCCTCGGTCAGGCGGGCGGTCGGCGTCTGGAGAAGGCCGACGCCACCCCAGTCGGCGTGCGACGGTGGAAGCCCGTCCGCCAGGGCGGGCCCGGCGAGGATCGGCACGAGGAGGGACAGCGTGGCGTGGAGCGGACGGTGGAGGGTCACGCGGCGGCGGTGCCGTTGGGCGAAGGGGCTCCGATTATTCTCTTTCCCGGGCCGCGAACACAACCGTAAAGCGGTCAGTCACCGTGGCTGAGCACGGGGCGGCGCCGCCCGCCGCCGGTGAGCTGGGCGCGCTGGACCTTGGCCCCGGCGAGGTCGGCGCCGCGCAGTTCGGCGGCGTCGAGCACCGCGTCGGTGAGGTTCGCCTGCACCAGGTACGCGTCGCACAGGAAGGCGCGCGTCAGATCGGCGCCGGTCAGGTTGGCGGCCCACGACCGCCCGGTGGGGCGGCCGCGCGGGTCCTTGATCTCCGCCGGGCCGAGCCGCACGCCAGTGAGGTCGGCGCCGGACAGCCGGGCGAAGCTGAGATTCGCGCCGGACAGATCGGCGCCCACCAGATTGGCGCCGTCGAGGTCGGCGCCGGACAGATCGGCCATCAGCAGCCGAGCGGCCGTCAGAGCCGCGCCCGACAGGTTGGCGCCGCGCAGCGAGGCGGCGCTGAGGTTGACGCCCCGCAGGTCGCTGCGGCTGAGGTCGACGCCGTCGAGTTCGGCGCGCTGGCCGCGCTTGCCGACGCTGTCGATCCAGCGTTCGTGGTCGAACACGGCGCGCTGGATCTCCAGCCCCAAGGTGTCCATCGGCCGGGCGAACAGGGCGTTCGACAGCTCGGCCACCGACAGGTCGCAGTCGGCCAGCCGCGTGCCCACCAGGTCGGCGTTGCGGAACACCGTTCCGGTCAAGGTCGCCCCGGTCAGGTTGGCGCCGCTGAGGCGGGCGTCGGACAGATTGGCGTTGGTCAGCACGGCGCCGCTGAGATCGGCGTTCTGCAGGATGCTGGCGCTGAGGTCGGCCTCGGTCAGCACGGCCTTGTGCAGGATGGCGCCGGACAGGTCCGTGCACACCCCGAAGGAGCAGCGCGGCGCGGCGATCGCGGTGCGCTGGAGCACCTCCGCGCGCAGCCGGATGCGGGCGGCCGCCTTGTCCGGGGCGTCCGGGCCGCGGGTGCGCTCCATGGCGAGGCTGTCCACCGGCCGCCCGGCCGACAGGTCGGCGCCGTGCAGGTTGGCCTCGCCGAGATCGGCGGCGCGCAGGCGCGCCCCGCGCAGATCGGTGCGCGACAGGTCGGCCCGGGTGACGTCGGCCTCATAGAGGTCGACCCCGAACAGGTCGGCTCCGGCGAGGTTGGTGGCGTGCAACCGGCACTTGGTGAGGCGGGCGCCGACGAGCTGCGCGGCGCGCAGGTCGCGGTGGGCCAGATCGGCCCCTTCCAGGTCGGCGAGGGTGAGGTTGGCACGGGCACCACCAGGCAGGCCCTTGACCCATCGGACATGCCGATCCAGAACCTCGGCCAGTTGATCGGGCCGGACGGGATAAGCGGCGGACGGGAGGACCGAGGATCGCATCGACAACCGGTGGGTTTGGCAGAAGGGGGCACCACCGCAATTATTGTACGGGATGTGTTACCGAAGCCTAAACGATTGGGGTAGTGCTGCGCCTGCGAGTCGGTCGCGTTTTTGTTGCGGTATTGTCACGCGCTGCGGCTTTTGGGAAACACAAACTGGACAACTCCAGGCCGACCGGACGAAGGGTCCGCCGCTTCAGGGGATTGTCCGATGATTCGCGTCGTGTCGGTTGTGCTCGCGCTGTCGTTCCTGCCGGTCGGCACCGGGGCGTTCGCCCGCCCGGGCGACGCTGTTGCCGAGGCGGCCCGCCCGGCCCCCGCGCTCGATCGTGCGGTCGCCGTTCGCCTGATCGACGACGCGCCGGTGGTCGCCGGGCGTCGCGTCGATCTCGCCGCGTTGCGCCGCCTCTACGCCCGGCGCGGCTTCGTGCCGCTGTGGCTCGACCCCGCCGGGGGCGTGACGGGGGCGGCCGCCGGCGCGCTGGCCGCGCTCCATGCCGCCGGCATGGACGGGCTGGAGCCGGCGGACGACCACGTGGATGCCCTGGCCGACCGCCTGGCCGCGTCCGAGCCGGCGGACCGCGTCGCCCTCGACCTGCTGCTGTCCGATGCGGTCATGCGGTTCGGCCGCGACCTCCATGCCGGGCGTGTCGCGCAAGGCGATCGCCGCCGACCTCGCGGTGAGCCCGCCCGCCGTCGATGCCCTCGCCGTGGCGGAGACGGTGGCGGCGGGCGGCGGCGAGGCCGCGGCCCGGCTCGCCGGGATGGCGCCCCGGCGGCCCGACTACCAGGCCCTCAAGGAGTCGCTCGGCCACCATCGTGCGCTCGCCGCCGCCGGTGGCTGGCCGACGGTTCCGGCGCCGCAGGGGGCGGCGCTGGAGGCGGGCGGCCGCGACCCGGCGGTCAAGGCCCTGCGCCGCCGCCTGCTGGCGAGCGGCGATCTCGGTGGCGCCGCACCGGCGCCCGACGGCGTGCTCTACGACGCCGGGCTCAAGCCCGCCGTGGAGCGTTTCCAGGCCCGGCACGGCCTCACCGTGGACGGCGTCGTCGGTCCCGCGACGCTGGCGGCGCTCAATGTCCCGGTCGAGGACCGCATCGCCCAGATCCTCGCCAACCTGGAGCGGCTGCGATGGCTGCCCGCGCCCTCCGGTGAGCGCCACGTCGTCGTGAACGTTCCCGACTTCTCGCTGACCGTGGTGGAGCACGGCCGGACGGTGCTGGACATGCGGGTGATCGTCGGCACCAAGGTGCGGCGGACGCCGGTCTTCGTCAGCGCCATCACCTCGGTCGTGCTCAACCCCACCTGGACCGTCCCGGTGCGGCTGGCGCGCGAGGACTACCTGCCCAAGCTGCTGCGCGACCCGGGCTATCTGGCCGACCACGGCTTCACCGTGTTCTCCAGTTGGGCGGCGGGGGCGCCGCCGCTGGAGTCCCGGCGGATCGACTGGAAGGCGGTGGGGCGTGGCATCGGCCGGATGCGGCTGCGCCAGGATGCCGGTCCCGACAACGCCCTGGGGCAGGTCAAGTTCAACATCCCCAACGGGTTCGACGTCTATCTCCATGACACGCCGGGCCGCGAGGCGTTCGACCGCACGGTGCGCGCCTTTTCCTCGGGGTGCGTGCGTCTGGGGGATCCCCTGGGGCTCGCCGCCTTCGTGATGGCGGGCCTGGCGGACTGGCCGGAGGACCGCCGCCGCCAGGCGCTCGCCGCGGGGACGACCCGGACGGTGGCGCTGAAGCGGCCGGTCCCGGTGCACATCCTCTACCAGACGGCGTGGGTCGACGGCGACGGCCGGGCGCAGTTCCGCGACGACGTCTATGGCCGTGACGGCGAGCTCAACGCCGCGGTCCGCCGCCAGACCCCGCAGCGCATCGCCCTCGGCGACTGATCCCCCGCGCCACCCACCGCCATCACCCGCCGCCCGCCACCCGCCACCCGCCACCCGCCGCCGCGCGCCGCGCGGGTGGCGGGCGCGCGGTTGCCGAATATTATGGTTAATGAAGATTAACCATAATATTGGCGCATCTCTCTCTCCCCGCTCATTGGTCCCTTGACAGAAGGGGGGTCGAATCGGCTTAAAAGGGGCGTCCTTTTCGAATAGAGAATCCGCTCGTCTCGCGGGCGATAAAGCAGGGGACCATATGACTGGCGACGTTGAGACTATTAGCCCGCCTGATGCGGTCGGGCGACGCGACCTATTGCGTTTTGGTCTAGGAATTGTGGCGACGGCTTCGGTAATGACGCCCCATGAATCCTTGGCGTTGCCAAGGGCGCCGAGCCGGCATCTGCATCTGTTGAACCTCCACACCGGGGAACGCCTGCAGGGCGACTACTGGTCCAAGGGCCACTATCTCAACACCGGCGTCCGCGCCTTCAGCCGGCTCCTGCGCGACCACCGCACCGGCGACGTCCACCCCATCGACCCCCGGCTGTTCGATCTGCTGCACCAGCTCCAGCGCCGCATTGGCTTTCGCGGTCCGGTGCACGTGGTGTCCGGTTACCGCTCGCCGGCGACCAACGCCCTGCTCCGCGCCGCGGATCACGAAGGCGTGGCCAAGTTCAGCTACCACATGCAGGGCAAGGCCATCGACCTGCGCCTTCCCGGGGTTCCCTTGCGCACGCTGCACCGCGCCGCCCTGAGCCTGAAGGCGGGCGGCGTCGGCTATTACCCGAGCAGCGGCTTCGTCCACATGGACGTCGGTCCCGTGCGGCGCTGGTGACCGGCCCGGCCGGTCAATGGCCGGCGGCCCACGCCGCCACCAGGGCGTCCTGGCGCGCCCGTGCCCGCGCCAGCCAGGATCGCGCGGCGGCCGGCATCCGGGGATCGCGCCGGTCGAGGCCGGCGTCGAGCGCCTGCCGCCGCGCCGCGTCGCCGATGAACAGCGCAAAGCCGAGCCGGCCGCCGCTGGCGGTCGCCACCTCGCCGGCCAGGCCCTTGGCGTAGGCCAGGGTGCCGGACTTGGCGCGCACCCCCGGCCGCGGCCCGTCCTCGTCACCGCCCGGCAGGAGGCTGGCCAGCCGGGCCCCGCCGACCCGCAGCACCGCGGCGATCTGGCGCGGCGTCGCCCGCGACCCCGCCGACAGCCCGGAGTGGTTGGCGAGCCGGAAGCCGCGCCAATCCACGTCCGGCGCCTGGGCGGCCAGCCAGCGGTCGAGGGTCGCCGCCGAGGCGGCCAGGGTGTCCACCGCCGGGGCGAGGCGGCGGGCGGCGGCCAAGCCGATCAGCTCGGCCGTCAGGTTGTTGGAGTGTTCCAGCATGGCTGCCACCAGGTCGGCCAGCGGCGCACTGGCGTGGGCGGCCAGGGTGGTTGCCGCATCGGGCGTCGTTCCCGGCATCGGGGCGGGAAGCGCCAGCCCGCGGTCGGCGGCCAGCTGGCGGAACACGTGGGCGGCGGCCAGCCCCGGCCGCCGTAGGGGCAGCCAGGCCCGCCGCGGCGCGCCGGCGCCGGTGTCGACCCGCCAGCGGTCGTCCTCGACCGCTCCCACCGGGACGACCGGAAAGGGGGCGGTCCCGGCCGCTCCTCCGGCCGTGTCGATGGCGACGCTGGCGATCGGGGTGCGGCCGCCGTCGGCCACCGCCAGCGCCCGGACCGCGGGGGCCGCGCCGGGTCCGTCGGCGACCTCAAGCAGGAAGCGGTTGAAGTTCAGCGACAAGGCGCCGACGCCGACGTTGTAGCCGGCGGTCGACGGCTGGCCGGGATCGATCTCCGGCAGCTCCGGCAGGGCGGAGGTGTCGTAGAGGAAGCGGCCGGCGACCCGCCGCACCCCGGCCGCGGCAAGCCGGTCGACGAAGCCGCGGAGGTCGTCGCTGGTCAAGGCGGGGTCGCCGCCGCCGACGAGGTGGAGGTCGCCCGCCAGCACGCCGTCGCGCAGCGTGCCGGTGGCGGCGAGGCGGGTCGTGAAGCGGTGCGCCGGCCCCAGCAGGTCGAGCGCCGCGGCGGCGGTCACCAGCTTCGCCACCGATGCCGGCACGAAGGCCTGGTCGGCCCCCTCCTCGGCCACCACCCGCCCGTCGACGGGATCGAACAGGATGTAGCCCAGCGCGTCGGCCCGCGCCGCACCGGCGGCCGTCACCGCGCTGAGCAGGACCACGACCAGGGCGAGGAGCGGGACCGCCGAGGCCAGGCGGCGGCGGGCGGTGCGGTGTCCGGTGCGGTGTCCGGGCGGCATCGGCATTGGCATCGGCATCGGCATCGGCGGTTGGGTCCGGTGGCATCGGGTGGCGGGGCGCCGGTCTCGGCCATATGGCCGAACGCGGCGGGTTGGGGTAGTCTGGGCGGCAGAGTGTGGGGGACGAGGGTCAGGATGGCACGCCGGCAGAGCGCATCCTTCGAGGTGGTGGTCGAGCAGGGGGGGCGGCCCAACATCGACGGTGTCTTCGCCGAAGAGGCGGCGGCCCTGGAGCGCGCCCGCTACCTGCTGGCCCAGGCCAGATACTCCGCTGTCCGGGTGCTGCGGGTCAACGCCGCCGGGCGGGAGGACACCGTGTTCGAGAAGGCCTACCGCGGCGGCGGCAAGGCGACGGTGATCTCACCCGTCGACGAGTCCCCGGTCTGCGCCACGGTCGAGGAGGTGTTCGGCTTCGACAGCCGCATGACGCTGCTGCGGCTGTTCCGCGCGTACTGCGACGACCAGACGGTGATCCCGGCCGAACAGCTCCACCGCTACTACCCGCTGCGCTATTTCGAGCGCGAGGCGCTGCTCTTCAATTCCGGCCTCAGCCGGCTGGCCGCCCTGCAGGCGCCGGCCGCCGGCGTGGCGGCCCACGAGCGCCAGAGCGCCCTGGAGCGGCTGTTCAACGCCCTGAAGGAGCTGGCCCGCGACGCCGGCGACCTCGCGCCGTTCGACGAGGCGCTGCGGCGTGGCGGCGTCGGGCGGCTGCTGGCGGACAGCCGCGCCGAACGCCCGCCGGCGGAGCTGGACCGCGTCGTCACCCACGCCTTCGCCACCCTGCTGGAGCCCCATCGCGACTGGCCGGCGAAGGTCACGGCGCTGCTGGACCGCCACGAGCCGGACGATGCCGACGCCGTGCGGGTCGTCGACGAACTGCTGTGCGAGACCATCGACGGGCGCGAGCCGATCCGCGCGCTGATCGGCTACGCCCCGGACCTCTCCCTGGCCTTGCGCAGCCTGGTCGCCGCGGCGGCGGGCGAGCTCGACGACCGCCTGCCGCACACCGGACCGCTGCTGGCCCTGTCCAGCGCGGCGGCGCAGGGCGCCCTGCCGCGGGTGCGGGAGGCGCTGTTGAACCGCGTGCGCGGCGGGCTGGAGGGGCGGGGCGCCCTGACCCGCACGGGCGGCACCGCGGAAGGCCAGGCGTTCCAGGGCCTGGCCACCCGCCTCGCCGGGTTCGACGGGTACATGGGCGGGCCGGGGATGGCCGCCGCGCTGACCCAGCGGGCGAAGACGTCGTTCTCCGCCGGCGGCAACGACCTTCCCTTCGAGGCGGCGGTGCAGCGCCTGGCCGGATGGCTGGTGTCGCCGGCGGCGCGGATCGGCTATCTGCTGGACCTCGCGACCAGCCCGTTCGGCCGGCGCCGCATGAGCTATCTGATCCGCGAGGTCGGCGACATCTTCGCCGAGGTGCGCACCGCCCGCGACCTCGCCCCGGAGGGCATCACCATCGGCGGGGTCAAGGAGGGGCTGGGACGGCGGCTGCGGGCCGCCGGCATTCCGCACGCCCTGACCGAGCAGCTCATGGCCAAGATCGCCGCCATCGCCGCGCCGGAGCCAGGGGTGCGGTCCTGTTCCGGGACGACGGTGGAGACGCTGCTGGCGACGCCCCCGGGCGGGGCCGTCCGGCCCGCCCGCCGGCTCGTCCTGCGCGTCGCCGGCCGCCTCCATGCGATCCCCGACGAGGGCCCGGCGCTGGTGCTCGGGCGCTCCCGGGACTGCCAGGTCGTGCTGCCGGTGGCGTCGGCGTCGCGCCACCACGCCACGGTCGCCGTCGCCGGTGGCCGCTTCGTGCTCACCGACAGCAGCCGCAACGGGACCCGCCTGGTCACCGCCACCGACACGGTGGTGCTGGGCACCGGCGAGAGCGCCGATCTGGAGGGGGAGGGGGAGATCGTCATCGGTTCCACCCAGGCGGGGGAGACGCCGGTGCGCATCCCCTGGGAGATCGAGGGGTAGGCTGTGACCACGGGTCGCAGAGGGGGCCGGGGCGGTCAGCCCAGCCATGTGCCCCGGCCACTTCTCTACTCCGCCAGGGGAGATGTAGCCTGTCCGGCAACCATCATCGAACCATGACGAGAACGGAGCATCCGATCATGCCCATGCGTCGCAGGGACCTGCTGGCGGCCGCGGCCACCGGCGTCGCCGCCGGCACCGTGGCGGCACCGGCCATCGCGCAGAGCCAGCCGTCGGTGCAGTGGCGCCTGGCGTCGAGCTTCCCGAAGAGCACGGACATCCTCTTCGGCACCTCGGAACTGATCGCCCGGCGGGTCGCCGAGAGCACCGACGGAAAATTCCAGATCCGCCTGTCCGCCTCGGGCGAGATCGTGCCGGCCCTGCAGGTTCTCGACGCCGTCCAGAACGGCACGGTGCACTGCGGCCACACCTGCGGCTACTACTACGTCGGCAAGGACCCGACCTTCGCCTTCGACACCGCCATCCCGTTCGGCCCGAACGCACGCCAGCAGAACTCCTGGTTCCTCTATGGCGGCGGGCGCGAGGTGATGCGCCCCTTCTTCGCCAAGCACAACATCGTCCAGTTCCAGGCCGGCAACACCGGCGTCCAGATGGGCGGCTGGTACCGCAAGGAGATCAAATCCCTGGACGACCTGCGCGGCCTGAAGATGCGGATCGCCGGAATCACCGGGCAGATCATGGCGCGGATGGGCGTGACGCCGTCGCAGATCCCGGGCAGCGACGTCTACCCCGCCCTGGAACGCGGCACCATCGACGCCACCGAGTTCGTCGGCCCCTACGACGACGAGCGGCTGGGCTTCGTGCAGGTCGCCAAGTACTACTACGCTCCGGGGTGGTGGGAGGGCGGGCCGCAGGTCTCGCTCTACGTGAACCTTCAGGAGTGGGAGGCGCTGCCCAAGGCCTATCAGTCGGTGCTGGAAAGCGCCTGCGCCGAGGCCAACGCCGCCATGCTCGCGCGCTACGATGCGGAGAATCCCCGGGCGCTGAAGCGGCTGGTCGGCAAGGGCGCGCAGCTGCGCAGCTTCCCGCGCGACATCCTGGAGCGGGCGCACACCATCGCCTTCGAGCTGTACGACGGGATCGCCGCGGACAACGAGTCGTTCCGCGCCGCCTACGACAGCTGGCGCCTCTATCTGGAGGACTCGCAGCTCTGGTTCCGGTTCGCCGAGACGCCTTACGACAACTTCATCCAGGCGGTCGGCAGCCGCCGGCGCGGCTGATCCGGACGGGCGGCGCCCGCCCGACGCCGCCCGTCCCCCGGCGTCAGAAATACGGCGCGAGGTTGCGGCGGATGCGCTCCAGCACCGGCTGCGGCTCGGCCGGCAGGTCGAACGGCCGGCCGGTGATGGTGCGGTACGCCTCGATGTAGACGGCCGCGGTGTCGGCCACCAGCTCGGCCGGGATCTCGGGGATCGGGTCCTTGTAGGGGTCGCAGCGCTGGCTCACCCAGGTCCGCACGAAGTCCTTGTCGAAGCTCTGCGGGCGGTGGCCGGCGGCGAGCCGCTCCTCGTAGCTCGCCTGCATCCAGTAGCGGCTGCTGTCCGGGGTGTGGATCTCGTCGGCCAGCAGGATGGTGCCGTCCTCGGCCATGCCGAACTCGTACTTGGTGTCGACCAGGATCAGCCCGTTCTGCGCGGCCATGGCCCGGCCGCGGGCGAACAGGGCCAGGGCGGCATCCGACACCGTCCTCCATTGCTCGGCCGTCAGCAGCCCGCGCGCCACGATCTCGTCCGGGGTGATCGGCTCGTCGTGACCGCCCTGGTCCGCCTTGGTGGTGGGCGTCACCACGGTGTGCGGCAGCTTGCGGTTCTCCTCCAGCCCGTCGCGAAAGCGGAGGCCGTACATCTCACGCCGGCCGGCCTTGTACATCGACCAGATCGAGGTGGAGGTGGTGCCGGCCATGTAGTCGCGCACCACCACCTCCACCGGCAGGATGCGCAGGCGCCGGCAGACGACCACGTTGGGGTCGGGGTACTCCAGCACGTGGTTGGCGATGATGTCGGCCGTCTGCTCGAACCAGTAGCGCGCGGTCTGGGTGAGCACCTGCCCCTTGAAGGGGATGGCGGTGAGGATGAGGTCGAAGGCGCTGAGCCGGTCCGAGGCGACGATGATGCGGCGGCCGTCGGGCAGGTCGTAGTTGTCGCGCACCTTGCCCCGGTAGTGGTTGGGCAGCTCCGGAATCGTGGCGTCCCACAGCGTGGAGCCGAGGTGCGGCAGCAGCGCGCCGCGGTCGATGGTGGACACCGGATAACCCTCCTCGAGGCCGTCGTAGGCCCGCGGTGTAGCACAGGACCGGCGGGCCGTGCCAGCCGCCCTAGAGGCCGATCCCGGCGAACCCGGCGACCGCCGCCAGGCCCAGGGCGACGCAGAGCGCCGTGAGCCGGACGATGCGCTCGCGCAGCAGGTTGCGCTCGTCGCAGAGGGCGGGCAGGCGGGCCTCCAGCTCGCCGGCGCGGCCGGCCGCCGCGCGCAGTTCGGCCACCAGCGTGTCCGGCGCCACCTCCTCCACCGCCTCGCGGTCCCACTCGGCGGCCAGCCCGGCGGCCAACCCGGCGACGCGGCCGCCCGGTGCGGCGGGGTGGTCGTAGTCGGGGTAGTTGGCGGCGGCCCAGGCCGTCGCCTGGGCGAGGAGATAGCGGCCCGCCGGCGTGCGCTCCAGCCCGTCGGCGCGCTCCAGCCGCAGCGTTCCGGCCGCCGTCTCCACCGTGACGCGGACCGTGTCGGCGGCCGGCGCGAACGCCGAGGCGCGGGGAAAGGGCATGGCGGCGGCCGGGTCGCCGGCGTCGATCTCCAGGGGGCGGAACTGCAGGCGCAGGAAGTCGAGGCCGCGCTCCTGCCGGCGCGACCAGCGGACGAGGCCGAAACGCCCCCCGGGGTGCAGGCGCACGATGGTTTCCCGGAACGGTTCGGCCCGGCGCTCCAGGCTGACCGGGCTGGGCGCCGGATCGAGGGTGCCCGTCCACCCCATGCCAGGGGCCGCGGACCACGTGGATTGGGGCATGCGGGATTCGCGTGTTGCCGGCGCCAGCGGCGGACCCGCCTGCCAGGGGGGGCGCCGCGGCCGCACTCGTACACCCCCCGGCGCGGCGCTGTCAACGCGGCCTCCCGGCCCGGTCGGGGGGCGCCGGCGCCGCCGCCGGGCGCCCGCGGGCCTTGCCACGGCGGGATTTTTTCATGATGCTGCAAATTTGCAGAAACGAAAAGCACGCCGCCATGACCGAACGCCGCCATGAGACGCCCCTGCCGCAGCGCGTGCTGGAGGCGTATGACGACCTGACGAAGGGGGAGCGGCGGCTGGCCGATCTGCTGCTGGAGACCCCCGACGCGCTGGCGCTCTGCTCCGCCACCGAGCTGTCGCGCCGCGCCGGGGTCTCCAACGCCACCACGGCGCGCTTCTTTCAGCGCATGGGCTATCCCAGCTTCAAGACCGCCCAGAAGGAGGCGCGCAACCCCACCGCCGGAGCGTCGCCCGACGCCATCCGCATCGGCCGCTTCGGGTCGGCCAAGGCGGATCTCGGCGACCACCTCGCCGCCGACATGCAGAACCTCGTCCGCTCGGTGGAGCAGGTGCGGTCGGACGAGCTGGCCCAGGCGATCCACATGCTGGCGCGGTCGGACAAGCTGTGGGTGGTGGGCTTCGGCGACAACTACCCGCTGGCCCATTTCGCGCGGGCCCTGCTGATCCGCGTCAAGCCGGACATCCGGATGATCCCCATCGGCGGGTTCTCGGTGCCCGAGGAGTTCGCCTCGATCCGCTCCTCGGACGCCATGCTGGCGCTGGGCGTCGGCCGCAAGGCCCGCAGCCTGCGGTCGATCATGCGCTCGGCCGTGCACGCCGGCGCCCAGGTCGTGCTGGTGACCGACCAGGCGACCCGCGCCGGCACCGACTTCGCCACGGTGACGCTGCGCTGCCGCACGAAAGGAACCGGCGTGTTCGACAGCGTCGTCGCCCCGGTCTCGCTGCTGACCTACCTGTGCTCGGCGCTTGCCTTGCGGATCGGCCAGTCGGCGATCGAGCGGCTGCAGTTCATCGACCAGATCCACGACGATTGGGGCGACATGCTGACCGGGGACATCTGAACGGATTTGCCGGGTCGCGGCGTCGGCGGGCCGTAAATTCAATCATTGATGAAAATAATACCGCGGAATATGAAAATTCATTGACTTGTTTTTTCACCGCTCCGTATCGTTCGTTCACCGACGGGGCCACCGCCCGGCGCCGCCGATCACCACCACGACACCGTCGGTCGCCGACGACCGACGCCAACCACCGTCCAGGCCGGAAGCCGTTTTCCGGCAACGCGGATGCGCGCCCTGGCGCCGGACCGCCGACCCTGTCTCCGCCGGGCGCGGCGCCGGGGAGCGGTGGCGCCGGCCGGGAGCAGGGGCCGCGCCAACAGACAGGGGGCCGCAGATGACGCACGCCGTTCGCACCGCACTTCGATCCGCCGCCGCCGCCACCCTCGGCCTCGGCCTTCTCAGCGGCGCCGCCGCCGCCAAGGACATCGTGTGGGCGCGCTACGGGGACATCGACACGCTTGACCCGCACCGCGCCACCAGCACCCTGTCGCTGCAGGTGTGGAGCCTGATCTACGACACGCTGCTGGCGGTCGACGCCGAAGGCCGGCCGGTGCCGCACATCGCGTCGTCCTGGACGGTCAGCCCGGATGGCACCCGGTACACCTTCTCCCTGCACGACGGCGTGACGTGCCACGACGGCACGCCGCTTGACGCCAACGACGTGAAATACACGGTCGACCGCGCCTTCGACGCGGCCAATCCCAGCGTCACCAAGGCGAGCTGGGGGCCGGTGGTCAAGGCCGAGGTGGTCGACCCGCTCACCGTGACGCTGACGCTGGCGACGCCCTTCGTCGCCCTGGTGCCGTTCCTGGCCGACAGCTTCTCCTCGATCCTGTGCGACAGCAACCAGGGGAAGGAGGGCTTCGGCACCAGCGTCGCCGTCGGCTCCGGCCCCTGGTCGCTGGTGTCGTGGACCAAGGGCGACCGCATCGTCCTCGCCCGCAACCCGTCCTACAGGAACTTCGGCAAGCTGGCGGAGAACAAGGGCGCGCCGCACATGGACGGCCTGGTCATCGCCACCGTGCCGGAGCCCCAGGCCCGCCTGGCCGGGCTGAAGACCGGCGCCATCCACATCGCCGAACCGCCGCTCGACGACGTGCCGACGCTGAAGGAGTCGGGCGAACTGGCGATCGTCACCGCCGAGAACACCGGGCAGAACGTGTTCTGGGAGTTCGCCGTCCACCGCCCGCCGTTCAACGACGTGCGCGCCCGCCGGGCGGTGGCCCACGCCACCGACGCGGCGGCCGCGATCGACCTGGTCTACGGCGACCTCGCCGTTCCCGAAAAATGCCCGATCGCGCGCGGCGTCTTCGGCAACGACCAGGCGTTCTGCGCCAAGCATGGCCAGTCCTACGATCCCGAGAAGGCCAGGGCGTTGCTGGCCGAGCTCGGCTACGGTCCCGACAAGCCGCTGGAGACGACGCTGATCGCCTGGACCGGTGGCAAGCGCGACAAGCTGGCCGAGGTGTTCCAGGCCCAGCTCGCCGAGGTCGGCATCGAGGCCTCCATCGAGATCATGGACATCGGCACCATGAACGCCCGGGTGCGCCAGGAGAACGAGACGCCGGACGGGCCGGGCAGCATGGATATGATGACGTGGTCCTGGTACGACCCCGACATCCTGTACGCCCTGTGGCATTCGCCGGGGGCCTACCGCGGCTACACCACGCCGGAGCTGGATGCCATGCTGGAGAAGACGCGTGTCCTGACCGACCCGGCGGGGCGCAAGGCGGCGGTCCAGGACGTCATGGCCCACCTCCTGGAGAACGCGGTCCACGTGCCGCTGTACACGCCGGGCTGGGAATGGGTGTTCGCGGTGCGCCCGGAGGTCTCCGGCTTCAAGGTGGCGCCCTTCGTCTACCCGGTCTTCAACGACGTCACGCTGTGATCCGCTGAGGTCGTGCGAACGGGCGCCGGCACCGGCCGGCGCCCCCCGTCAACCCGAGGGGGCGAGGAACGGATGTGGCGTTTCCTGCGCAAGCGGATCGCGATGGGGCTGCTGACGGTGCTGGTCACCACCGTCGCCGTCACCGTGCTGATCCACCTCGTGCCGGGCGATCCGGTGCAGATCATGTACGCCCAGAGCCAGGGGACGACGCCCGAGCAGCTCGAGCAGATCCGGAGCCGGCTCGGCCTCGACCGGCCGATCCCGGAGCAGTACGTCCGCTTCCTCGGCCGGCTCGCCCAAGGCGACCTCGGCACCACCATCCGCGGCCAGCAGCCGGTGCTCGACCTCATCCTCCAGCGCCTGCCCAACACCCTGGTCCTGGCCGCGGCGGCGATGGCGGTGGCGCTCCTGATCGGCGCGCCGCTGGGCTTCGCCGCCGCATACAAGCGTGGCACGCTGCTCGACACCGGCCTGATGGCGCTGGCCATCGCCGGCGTGTCGGTGCCCCATTTCTGGCTGGGCCTGGTGCTGCTGTTCGTGTTCGCGGTCGACCTGCAATGGCTGCCGGTGGCCGGCACCGGGCCGCTCAACATCGTCCTGCCGGCGCTCACCCTGGGGCTCTCCAACGCCGCCGTGGTGGCGCGCATGACGCGGTCGGCGATGATCGACGTGATGGACCAGGACTTCGTGCGCACCGCCCACGCCAAGGGCCTGCCCCGCGCCGTCGTGCTGGAGCGCCATGTGCTGCGGGCCGGGCTGGTGCCGGTGGTGACCATGACCGGGATGCAGTTCGGCTACCTGCTGGGCGGCGCCATCGTCGTGGAGAACATCTTCGCCTGGAACGGCGTCGGCCGCCTCGCCATCGAGGCGATCTTCCAGCGCGACTACCCGATGATCCAGGGCTTCATCCTGGTCTTCGCCTGCACCGTGGTGACGGTGTCGATCCTGCTCGACGCGGTCTACGCCGTCCTCGACCCGCGCATCCGGAGGAGCTGACATGGCGGCCGACACCCTCGCGGCCCCCGCCGCCGACGCCCCCGAACGCCCGCGGCGCGGCTTCTGGCGCCGCCTGCTGGCCAGCCCCGGCGGGGTCTTCGGCCTGGCGGTCATCGTGGCGCTGGTCGCCGCCGCCCTGCTGGCCGATCACATTGCCCCGTTCGCACCGACCCGGATGGCCGCCGGCAAACGCCTGGCGGAGCCCTCGCTGCGCCACCTCATGGGGACCGACGAGTTCGGCCGCGACATGTTCTCGCGCATCGTCTTCGGCGCCCGCCTCACCCTGCGGATCGGCGCCATTGCCGTGGGCATCTCGCTCACCGTCGGGTTGGCCGTCGGCCTCGTCGCCGCCTACGCCCGCGGTGCCCTGGAGGCGGTGCTGATGCGGCTCAGCGACGTGCTGTTCTCCTTCACCGAAACCCTGATCGCGCTGGCCTGCGTGGCGGTGCTCGGGCCCAGCCTGGAGAACGCGATGATCGCCGTCGGCGTCGCCGGCGTCCCGTTCTACGCCCGCACCGCCTACGCCACCGCCCTGGTGGAGACCTCGAAGCCCTATTTCGAGGGCTCCGTGGCGGCGGGTGCCGGCCATGCGCGCCTCGTGCTGCTGCACCTCCTGCCCAACGTGCTGCCGACCATGGTGGTGGTCGCCACGCTGGGCCTGTCGGCGGCCATCCTCGCCGCCGCGGGGTTGAGCTTCCTCGGCCTGGGCGCGCAGCCGCCGGCCCCGGAGTGGGGGGCGATGCTGTCGGCCGGCCGCGACTTCTTCAGCCGCGCACCCTGGCTGATGCTCTACCCCGGCCTGGCCATCGCCCTGGTGGTGCTGGGCTTCAACCTGCTGGGCGACGCGATCCGCGAAGCCATGGACCCGCGCGGGAGAGACCGGTGAGCGACGCCCCCCCACCGCTGCTCGACGTCCGCTCCCTGGCGGTCGGCTTCGGGCGGACCGCCCCGCGCCCGGTGGTGCACGGCGTCTCCTTCGCCGTCGGCGTTGGCGAGACCCTGGCCCTGGTCGGCGAAAGCGGCTCAGGCAAGAGCGTCACCGCGCTGGCGGTGATGGGCCTGCTGCCGCCCGCCGCCCGCCTCGCCGGCGGCGCCATCCGCTTCGAGGGGCGCGATCTCGGCACCCTGGGCGGCGATGCGCGGCGCCGCCTGCGCGGCGCCCGCGTCGGCATGGTGTTCCAGGAGCCGATGACGGCCCTCAACCCCGTGCTGTCGATCGGCCGGCAGATGACGGAGGCGCTGGTCCTCCATCGCGGCCTCGCCATGACGCAGGCGCACCGCCACGCCGCCGCCATGCTCGACCGCGTCGGCATTCCCCGCGCCGGCGAGCGGATGGGCCAGTACCCGCACGAGTTCTCGGGCGGCATGCGCCAGCGGGTGATGATCGCCATGGCCATGGTGCTGGAGCCGCGCCTGCTGATCGCCGACGAGCCCACCACCGCGCTGGACGTCACGGTCCAGGCCCAGATCCTCGACCTGATGCGCGCGGTGACGGCGGAGGCCGGGACGGCCGTCCTGCTGATCACCCACGACATGGGCGTGGTGGCCGAGATGGCCGACCGCGTCGCGGTGATGCGCCACGGCCGCATCGTCGAGAGCGACGCGGTCGCCCCGCTGTTCGGCGCGCCGCGGCATGCCTACACCCGCGGCCTGCTGGCCGCGGTGCCGCGCCTCGACGGCCCGGCGGGGGTGGCCGCACCGGTGGCGCCGGCCGGCGGGCACGGCCCCGCCCCGGTGCTGCGCCTCGACGCCGTGACCAAGAGCTTCGCCGGGCGCCGGCGCGGTGGGGGCACCCTGGCGCTCGACGCCGTCTCCCTCGACGTGCACCCCGGGGAAACGGTGGCGCTGGTCGGCGAAAGCGGGTCCGGCAAGTCGACCCTGGGCCGCATCGCCTGCCGCCTGACCGACCCCGACCACGGCACCGTCCTGGTCGCCGGAGAGGACGTCACGGAGACGCGCGGGCACCGGCTGCGGACCGCGCGCGCCCGCATCCAGATGATCTTCCAGGACCCGTTCGCGTCGCTCGACCCCCGGTTCACCGCGGGCCGCACGATCGCCGAGCCGATGGTCATCCAAGGCCGCGCGCCGCGGCCGGAGATCCGCCGCCGCGTGCGCGACCTGCTGGACCGCGTCGGGCTCCCGGCCGACGCCGCCGACCGCCTGCCGCACGAGTTCTCCGGCGGCCAGCGGCAGCGCATCGCCATCGCCCGGGCGCTGGCGGCGGACCCGATGGTGGTGGTGGCGGACGAGCCGACCTCCGCCCTCGACGTCTCGATCCAGGCGCAGATCCTCGACCTGCTGGCCGACCTGCGGCGCGAACGGACGCTGGCGTTCCTGTTCATCACCCACGACCTCAGCGTCGTGCGCCGGGTCGCCCATCGGGTGGCGGTGATGCGCGCCGGGCGCGTCGTCGAACTGGCCGACACCGCCACCGTGCTGGGCGCCCCGGCCCATCCCTACACCCGGGCCCTGCTGTCGGCGGCGCCGTCACCCGACCCGGCGCGGCGCGGCCGCGCCCGTCTGGCGGTGCCGGACGACGCCCCGGCGGGGCCGCTGGTCACCGTGGCGCCCGGCCACTGGGTGGCCTCGTGACGGCGGCCCGGGGGTGCGCCCGATGACCATCGGCATCGCCGCCTTCGGCCCCGGCGCCGGGCTGGCCGTCTGGACCGCGCTGCGCACCGCGGAGACGGTGGGGACCGGCGCGATCGGCGGCTTCGTCAGCCTCGTGGTGATCGCCACCGACGGCGCCCTGCACCGCGCCGAGACCCAGCGCGGCGGCGCCGCCGCGCTGTTCGGGGGCGGGCCGGTGCCGGGGCCGGTCGCCGGGGCGCGCCACGCCGCCCTGATCTCGAGCGGACCCGACCGCCCGGCGCCGCTGTCCCAGTTTACGCCGGCGGATCCGGCGGTCGGCCTGGTGACCGGGCACCGCATGCCCAACGCCCTCGGCGCCGGCGGCCGCCCGTTGAACGAGGAGGTGCTGCGGGGGATGGGCGCGGGGTGGTCGCCGGAGCGCGCGGTCGCCCGGGTCGTCGCCGACAACCCGACCGCCGACGCCGGGTTCATCGCCCTGGCCCTCGATGGGCGCCTGCACGCCGCCGACACCGCCTATCTCGCCACCTTCGGCGATGCCGGGGCGGCGCGCCTCGGCTCGGCCGGCGCGGGGGCGGCGGTGGCGGTGCTGCACAACTCCATCCGGCCCCACCGCGCCCTGGCCATGCTGGTCGCCGAGATCGCCCACGACGTGATGATCCCGCCGGACCGGCCCGACGGCCACCTCACCTTGGCGGCCGGCGTGCCGGTCGAGGTGGGCGCGCGCAACGCGGTGCGCATCGATGGCGCCGGCCGCGTCCGCGCCCTGAGCGTCGGCGACGCCCGGTACGCCCGCGGCCGGTGGAGCCTCGGCCTCGGCTACCGGGCACCGGTGGAGGGGGACGCCGGCCCGGTGGGCGAGGCGCTGTACGAGCCGTACCTGGTGGTCGTCGACGGCCGGCTGGACTCGATCGACGGGGCGGCGGTGCTGCAACTGCCCGTCCGGGCGACCGGAAACGGCCCGGGTCCGGGCCCGCGGGCGTGGAGCGGGAGCGCCCCGGAAGAGGTGCCCCGGACGGATTGACCGCGAGGAAACGACACCGGGGCTTGACATTCCCGGCCATGGGCGGCATCGATAGTGAAAATCATTTGCAATCTCATGCATCTGCCCCAGCCCACCGGGTTTCGAGTCAGGGAGATCACCATGTCGAAGCGCATTGCCGGACTGATGGCCACCGCCGCCATCCTCCTTCCCCTCGCCGCGGGTGCCGCGGACGGGGTGCGGACGGCCGGTGTCCAGACCGCCGCCGCCGCCCCGACCGCCAACGCGGTGCTGACGACCTACGCCGACATCGCGCACGCCACCTACCAGGACGCGCTGACCACCGCCAAGACGCTCAAGACGGCGGTCGATGCGCTGCTCGCCAACCCGACCGAGGAGACGCTGGCCAAGGCGCGCCAGGCGTGGCTCGCCGCCCGCGCGCCGTACCAGCAGACCGAGGCGTACCGCTTCGGCAACCCGGCGGTCGACGACTGGGAGGGCAAGGTCAACGCGTGGCCGCTGGACGAGGGCCTGATCGACTACGTCGACGCCTCGGCCTACGGCGCCGGCGACGAGAACCCGTTCGCCAAGGCCAACGTGGTCGCCAACACCACGATCAAGGCCGGCGACAAGACGGTCGACGCCGGCACCATCACCAAGGAGTTGCTGGCCGAGCAGTTGCAGGAGGCCGGCGGCGTCGAGGCCAACGTCGCCACCGGCTACCACGCCATCGAGTTCCTGCTGTGGGGCCAGGACCTCAACGGCACGGACGCGGGCGCCGGCGACCGCAAGGCGAGCGATTTCGCCAAGGACGGCTGCACCAACGGCAATTGCGAGCGGCGCGGCCAGTACCTGCGGGTCGCCACCGAGTTGCTGATCGACGATCTCCAGGAGATGGTCGACGCCTGGGCGCCGGGTGGTGCCGCGCGCAAGGACGTCGTCGACGCCGGCGAGAAGGACGGCATCGCCCGCATCCTGACCGGCATCGGCAGCCTGAGCTACGGCGAGCTGGCGGGCGAGCGGATGAAGCTCGGCCTCATCCTCCACGACCCGGAGGAGGAGCACGACTGCTTCTCCGACAACACCCACAACTCGCACTACTACGACCAGCTCGGCATGGTGAACGTCTACACCGGCCAGTACCGCCGTCCCGACGGCAGCGTGGTCAGCGGCCCGTCCCTGTCCCAGTACGTCGCCGCCACGGCGCCGGAGGAGGACGCCGCGGTGCGCAAGAGCATGGAGGCCACCACCAAGGCGATGGAGGCCATCAAGACCACCGCCGACAGCGGTGCCATGGCCTATGACCAGATGATCGGCGCCGGCAACGAGAAGGGCAACACGCTTGTCTCGGACGCCATCGAGCGCCTGGTCGCCCAGAAGAACGCGCTCGAAGGCGTGGTGTCCAAGCTCGACCTGACCATCCACGTGGAAGGGTCGGACAGCCTGGACAACCCCTCGGCCGTGCAGTAGGGGGTGAGGCCCGTTCCCGCCTGCGGGGACGGGCCGCCGCCTCCGGTGGCCAGCGGCGCGGCACCGCCCGCGCCGGCGGCCGTCGGCGGACGCCGCGGTGTTCGCCGAGATACGGGTGAGGGGGAGACCGGGGGCCGGGAACCCAACTGCCGAGCGGGCCTCCTCACCCGGCTCCCGGTCCGCATGCGCATCGGAAAGGCCCCATGACGCACAGCATCCCGGTCGCGGCCGTCCTGCCGGTTGCGGCCATTTCTGCTTTTCTGGCCGCCGCCCCGGTCGTGGCGGGCGCGGCCGACCTCGATTTCGCCATGGGCGAGGCGATCTTCGAGCGCCCCTGGGTGCAGGCACCGTCCTCGACCAAGGCGGCCGACGGCCTGGGGCCGCTGTTCAACGCCCGCTCCTGCGCCGCCTGCCATCCCGGCCTCGGCGGCGGCCGCCCGCCCGACGGCGACACGCCCGGCGTCGGCTTCGTGCTGCGCCTGTCCGACGACCCGGTGTACGGCCGCCAGCTCCAGGAGCAGGCGACCGCCGGCCTGTCCCCCGAGGGCCGGGTCGCGGTGACCTGGCGGGACGAGACGGTCCCCTATCCCGACGGGTCCCATGCGGTCCTGCGCCGCCCGGCCTACGCTGTGGACGCGCTGGCGTACGGCCCCCTCGCCGTGCCGCCCGGCGCCGTGTCAGGGCGCGTCGCCCCGCCGGTCCGCGGTCTGGGGCTGTTGGGGCGCGTGCCCGACGCCGCCATCCTGGCCCTGGCCGATCCGGACGACCGCGACGGCGACGGGGTGGCCGGCCGCCCCAACTGGTCGGTCACCGCCGACGGGCGCAGGGGGCTCGGCCGATTCGGCCTGAAGGCCGCCCACTCCACGGTTGAATCCCAGAACAGCGAGGCCTTCAGCCTGGACGTCGGCATGTCGACGCCGCGGCACCCCACGCCATGGGGCGATTGCACGGCGGCGCAGGCCGACTGCCGCGCCGCCCCCCACGGCGACCAGCCGCAGTTCGAGGGGCTGGAGATCCCCTCCGCCCTGGTGGCGGTTCTGACCACCTACGTCGAGGGCCTGTCCCCGGCGGGCGGGCTGGAACCGCCGGCGGACACCGCCGGTGCGTCCCTGTTCGCCGCCACCGGCTGCGCCGCCTGCCACCGTCCGGCGTTCGAGACCGGGGAGGATGCGGCGGCGCCGCATCTTTCCAAACGCGCCATCTTCGCCTACACCGACCTGCTGCTGCACGACCTGGGCGACGACCTGGCCGACGGCGTGGCGGCGGGCGAGGCGACGGGCCGCGACTGGCGGACCGCGCCGTTGTGGGGCCTGGGCCGCCGGGCCGATGCCGATGGCCGGTTCGCGCTGCTCCACGACGGGCGCGCCCGCAGCGTGGAGGAGGCGATCCTCTGGCACGGCGGCGAGGCGGCGACGGCCCGCCGGCGCTTCCAGGACCTGCCGCGCGCCGCGCGCGAGCGGCTCGTCCGCTTCGTGCGGTCGCTTTAGGGAAACAGAGGGAAATCGATGCGACGACGTTCATTGCTGGTCCTGATGGCCGCCGCGGCCGTCGCGGGGTGGCTGCCGGCGGCGCCGGCCGCGGCCCGCACGACCGCCCAGACCGTGGCGTTCCTCGACGGCCTGGTGCGCACCCATGTGCAGCCGCGCGTCGACGCCCTGGCCGCCGCGACCGCCGGCCTGGTGCCGGTGCTGGAGCGTTTCTGCGCCGGCCCCGACGCCGCCGGGCTGGAGGCGGCGCGCGCCGGCTACCACGGCGCCATGGACGCCTGGGCCGGGACCCAGCACCTGCGCTCGGGGCCGCTGCTGCTGGAGATGCGCACCGACCGCATCGCCTTCTGGCCGGAACGGCGCAACATCGTCGCCCGCCAATTGGGCCAGGTGCTGAAGGCCCAGGACCCCAAGGTGCTGGAGCCCGGCGCCCTGCGCAAGCAGAGCGCCGCCGTGCAGGGCCTGACCGCGCAGGAGCGGCTGCTGTTCGACGAGGGCGTCACGCCGGCCAGCTTCACCGGCGACGGCGGGCGTTTCCGCTGCGGTCTCGCCGTGGCGGTGGCCCGCAACACCGCGGCGCTGGCGGCCGAGGTGCGCGACGGCTGGGCGGCCCTGACGCCGGACCTGGTGGCCGGCAAGCCGACCTCGGTGGGGGCCACGCCGGAGGCGGCCACGGAGAACCTCTACGCCTCCCTGGTCACCATGGCGCAGATCGTGGTGGACCAGAAGCTGCTGTTCCCGATGGGCGACAACGCCGCGGACACCAGGCCGTCCCTGGCCGAGGCGACGCGCAGCGGCCGCTCGATGCGCGCCATCGCCCTCAACCTCCAGGCCATGGCGGCGATGGTCGAGGGCGAGCGGGGCGGGCCGGGCTACGCCGCGCTGCTGCCCGCGGGCGCCGAGGGCGCCGCCGCAGCGGAGGCGGCCTCCTCCTCCTTCGCCGCCGCGCTGGCCGCGGCCGAGGCGGTGGACACCCCGTTCCTGGAGGCGATCGCGGACCCGGCCCGGCGGCCGGCCGTGGTGGCCGTGCGGCAGGCGACCAAACGGGTCCAGGCGGTGCTCGTGCAGACCTTTCCCCCTCTCATCGGCGTGGCGTTGGGATTCAATGAACTGGACGGCGATTGATCGGCGCCGGCTGCTTGCCGGATTCGGCGGGCTGCTGGCCGTGGCGGCGCTGCCCCGCACCGTGCGGGGCGGCGGGCCGCTCTTCCTCTCGGCCTACGCGACCGCCGGCGCCGGCACGCTGACCTACGGCGTGGCGGCCCTCGACGGCGACGGGGTGGTGGCGTTCGCGACGCCGCTGCCGGGCCGGGCCCACGCGGTGGTGCCGCACCCCACCCGGGCCGAGGCGGTGGTGTTCTGCCGCCGGCCCGGCCGCTGGTTCGTCCGGGTGAATCTGGAGGACGGCGCGGCCGGCCCGCCGGTGCCCGCGCCGGACGACCGGCGGTTCGCCGGCCATGGCGCGTTCACCGCCGACGGGACCCTGCTCTACGTGGTGGAGGACGACGTGCCGGGCGAGACCGGGGCGCTCGGCGTCTACGACGTGGCGGCCGGCTACCGGCGGATCGGCGCGCTGCCGACCCACGGGCTCGGCCCCCACGACGTGGTGCTGCTGGACGGCGGGGCGTCCCTGGCGATCGCCAACGGCGGGGTGCTGACCCACCCGGAGACCGGACGCGTGAAGCTCAACCTCGACACCATGGACTCGTCGTTCACGGTCATCGACGCCGCGGACGGGCGCCTGCTCGACAAGGCACGGCTGGAACCGGACAACGACAACCTGGGCATCCGGCACCTGGCGGCCCTGCCCGGCGGCGAGGTCGCCTTCGCGGTCCAGGACGAGCGCCCCACCGGCGCCATCCAGCCGCTGGTCGGGGTGCGCCGCACGGACGGCACCCTGCACCTGTTCGATGCGCCGGAGGAGGAGCTGATGCGCTTCGAAGGCTACATCGGCAGCGTCGCCAGCGACGGGCGGACGGTGGCCGGAAGCTCGCCGCGCGGCGGTCGCGTGGGCTTCTGGGACGCCGCCTCCGGCGCCTGGCTCGGCGCCGCGCCGCTGCCCGACGGGTGCGGGCTCGCCGCGACCGCGGCCGGCTACCTCGCCACCAGCGGCCACGGCGCCGTGGCGCCGCTCAGCCCGCGGGCGCCCACCAGGGTTGGCGGCCACGACGTGGCGGGCTTCCGCTGGGACAACCACTTGACGCCGTTGGCCTGACTCGACGCGGCCCCCTCACCGGCGCGGGCCGGGAGGGGGCGACCGCGTCAGTCGTACATCTGCTCCTGCTGGTAGGCCTGGAGGCCGACGCGCTGGATCAGTTCGAGCTGCGTCTCGATCCAGTCGATGTGCTCCTCGGTGTCCTCGAGCAGCTCCTCGAACTGCTGGCGGCTTTCGTAGTCGCGCAGCTGCTCGCAGGTCGTGATGGCCTCGATCAGGTTGGTGCGGGCGCTGAGTTCGACCTTCAGGTCGTTGTTCAGCATCTCCGGCACGTCCTCGCCGATCATCAGCTTGCCGAGATCCTGCAGGTTGGGCAGTCCTTCGAGGAACAGGATGCGCTCGATCAGCTTGTCCGCGTGCTTCATCTCGTCAATGGATTCTTCGTAGATCTTCTTGCCGATCCTCTTCAGGCCCCAGTTCTTGAGCATCCGTGCATGCAGAAAGTACTGGTTGACGGCGGTGAGCTCACCGGTAAGGATTTTGTTCAGGTGCGCAATAACCTGAGGATCGCCCTTCATTATCTTCCCTCCGACTGCAAAACGATGATCCGGCCGCGTCTCAACGGCAAGGTGCTGCGTTCCCTATTCGCATGAAATAGGTGGCGGGGCAATCGCGCAAAGACCTTGTGAATCATTATCATCGAATACTTTGATGTAACTGATAATGACTTGCAGTCCCTGGCGGCTCATCGGCCGCCGGAGGAGCCGGGGAGGGGCGGTGCACCGGTCCGGTGCACCGCGCGGGTCAGCGCAGGAAGAACTGGACGGGCACGACCAGTTCGACCGGGTCCTCGGTGAACTCGTCCGGCGGCGCCGGCAGCGGCGAGGCGCGCTGGACGAGGTCGAGCGTCTCCTGGTCCAGCAGCCGGTGGCCGGACGGGCGGTCGAGGCGCACCGACAGAACCGTTCCCTGCCGGTCGATGGTGAACCGCACATAGGCGACCCCCTCCTGGCGCCGCACCTGGGCGGACCGCGGGTAGCGCTTGTGCCGTTCCAGGTGCCCCAGCAGGCGGTCGCGCCATTTCGGCACGGTCTGGCTGGGGCGGTCGGATGGCGCCGACTGGATCGGCGCGGCGGCGGTCGGCGCCGCCGGCAACGGTGCCGCGGGTGCGGACGACGGCGGCGGCGCCGGCTTCGGGCGCTTCACCTCGCGCACCGGCTCCTTCGGCTTCTGGGGCTTCTGGGGCAGCGGTGGCGGCGTCGGCTTGGGCGGCGGCGGGGGCGGCTCCTCGATGGCGACCTCGGGCTCGACCTCGGGCGGCGGCGGCGGCTCGGGTGGCGGCTCCGGCGGCGGGGGCTCGGGGTCCGGCGGCGGCGGTTCCGGCGGGGGCGGCTCCGGCGGTGGCGGGTCGGGGGGCGGGGGGTCCGGTTCGGGTTCCGGCTCGGGCGGCGGCTCCGGCTGCGGCTCGGTGGCGGCGGACTGCACCGTCGGCGCGCTGGGCAGCGGCGCCAGGTCGATCATCACCGCCGCCAGGGGCGGGGTGCTCGGCGGCGGCGGCACCTGCAGCGCCATGATCGCGGCGGCGCCGCCGACGTGGACGGTGACCACGGCGATCAGGCTGGCGGTCCAGCGCACGGTGGTGCGCACGGGGCGCCGCGCGGAAAACGGATCGGGAAGGCCGGTCATCGCGGGGCGGCGCCCTCCACGGCCGGCCCGGCCGGCGCAGGGGGCGCCCCGGCTGCGGCGGGCGCCGGCGGCGCCGGGGTGCCGGGGATCGCCCCTTCGAGGCCGACCAGGGCGACCTTCAGGTACCCGGCGCCGCGCAGCACGTTCATCACCTCCATCAGCGAGCCGTAGTCGACGGTCTTGTCGGCGCGCAGGAAGATGCGCTTCTCCCGGTCGCCGCCGGTCGCCGTATCGAGCGCGGCGCCCAGCGCGTCGCGCCCCACCGGCGCCTCGCCCAGGGCCAGGGTGAGGTCGGCCTTGACGCTGAGGTACACCGGCTTGTCCGGGCGCGGCTGCGGCTTGGCCGTGGAGGAGGGCAGGTCGACGGGCACGTCGACGGTGGCCAGCGGTGCCGCCACCATGAAGATGATCAGCAGCACCAGCATCACGTCGATGAACGGCGTGACGTTGATCTCGTGGTTCTCCGCCAGGTCGTCGGAGCCGTGGTCCAGCTTGACGCTCATGGGATCACTCCGCAGCCCGGTCCAGCGACACCGCGCCACGGTCGAGATCGCGGGAGACGAGGCGCAGGATCTCCGCCGACGCGTCGCCCAGCAGGGCGCGGTAACCCGCGATGGAGCGGGCGAAGACGTTGTAGATCACCACCGCGGGAATGGCGGCCACCAGGCCGATGGCGGTGGCCAGCAGGGCCTCGGCGATGCCCGGCGCGACCACCGCCAGGTTGGTGGTCTGCGCCTTGGAGATGCCGATGAACGCGTTCATGATGCCCCACACCGTGCCGAACAGGCCGATGAAGGGGGCGGTGGAGCCGATCGTCGCGAGGATTCCGGTGCCCGCCATCATGCGGCGGCCGGCCGCCGCCTCCAGCCGCTCCAGCCGCGATGCGATGCGCTCCTTGATGCCGTCCTTGTCGCTGGCCCCCACCGACAGGTGAAGCTCGCCGGCGGCGGCCCGCAAGAGGTCGCCCTCGACGGAGCGGGTGAAGCCCACCGCCTCGACCGCCTCGGCCAGGCTGCGCACGGTGCCCAGCTTGCCCAGGGCGCGCAGCGCCCGGCGCTTGGCGGCCGCCAGTTCGACGCTCTTGGCCAGCCACACGGTCCAGGTCAGCACCGAGGCCAGCGCCAGGCCGACCATGACCGACTGCACGATGATGTCGGCCGCCAGGAACATGCCCAGCGGCGACAGCTCATGGGGCAGCACGCCGGGGCCGCCGTCGACGCCGGCCTCGGTGCCCGCCAGCGGGTCCACCAGCGGCATTCCGTCGGCCCCGACCAGGGGCTGCCCGTCGGCCCCGACCAGGGGCTGCCCATCTGCCCCGCTGAGCGGCGTTCCGTCGGGTCCGGTGAGCAGCATCCCGTCCGGCCCGGTCGGCGGCTGTCCCGCCACCCCCGCCGCCGGACCGCCCGCGGGCGCGTCGGCGCTCGGCGCCGCCACCGGGGCTGCCACCGGGGCAGCGGGCGCGGCGGATCCGGGGGCGGCAGCCTGGGGCATGGCCGCGTCGGGCGGCGCGGTGGCCGCGGGCGCCGTTCCCGAGGGGGCCGCCGCGGCGGCGGGGGTGGGAGCGGCGGTGGCCGCCGCTGCCGGAATCGTCTGGACGGGCGCCGTCGGAGCGGCGGTGGGCGGCGCGGGTGCGGTCGAAGCGGCCGGAGCCTCGGCGGGGGGGGGGGCGGGCGCGTCGGCGCCGGGTCCGGTGTCGGCCATGGTCGAAGCTCCTTCGGCGCCCGCCACGGCGACGAGCGGGTCCGTAAATAATGCGAATGAAACGCATTCCTATAGCCACCGGGCCCTGTTTCGCAATGGTCTTTGCGCCGCAGGGGCCGGGAACCGTGTGGTTATTTGGTTGGTGAGTCCAACGGTCGATCGGGCAGCGTCGCGAAGCGGCGCATGAAACGCCGGTCGATCCAGTCCTTCACCCACCATGCCCAGCGCCCCTCGGCGCACCAGCCGCCCCGTGCGGCCACGGCGCGGCCGTCGCCCGTCCCGATGAGGCTGAGGACGCGGCGTTGCGGAACGAACGGGCGCGGCGGGTCGCCCCGCAGCGCCCGGCGCAGGTTGGCGGTCAGCGGCGGTCCCTGGCGCACCGCGAACACGCCGGCCTTCTCCCGCGGGTGGTCGGCCACCGTCGCCACGTCGCCGGCGGCAAAGACCCGGGGATCGCCGGTCGAACGCAGGCAGCTGTCGACCAGCAGGAATCCGGCCTCGTCGAGGGGCAACCCGGTGTCGGCGAGCCACGGTGCGGCGCCGGCCTGGGTGGTCCACAGGGCATGATCGGTGGCGAGGCGCCGGCCATCGTCCAGGAACAGGGCCTCCGGCCCGACCCGCACGACCGCCACGCCGGTGTGCACGGCGACGCCGTGGGACTCGAGGATGCGCCGCAGGGCGGCGCGGGTGCAGGGGTTGTGGCGTCGCAACAGCGGGCCCCGGGTCACCAGGGCGACCTCCGCGCGGCGGCCCAGGCGGTGGCGCGCCGCCAGCGCCAGTTCCACGCCGGCGGCGCCGCCGCCGACCACGGCGAGGCGCCGGGGCGTCGGCGCCGCCTCGACCGCGGCGACGATGGCCTGCCAGCGCTCGGCCAGCCGGTCGACGGGCTTCACCGGAACCGCGTGGTCGCGCGCCCCGGGCACCGTTGCGGCGCGCGGCGTCGATCCGATGTCCAGCGACAGCACGTCGTAGGGGATCGGCGGGTGATCCCGGCACAGGACGACACGCCGGTCGCGGTCGAGGCCGATCGCCTCGTCGTGGACCAACCGGGCGCCGGCGAAGCGGGACAGCCGGTCGAGGTCGATGTGGATGGCGTCGACGTCGTAGTGGCCGGCGATGTGCCCCGGCAACATCCCCGAGTAGGGGGTCCGCACCACGCGCGAAACCAGGGTCAGCCGCACCCCCGGCTCGGGCGCCTCGCCGAGGCGCTTCAGCACCAGCACGTGCGCATGGCCGCCGCCGACCAGCACGAGATCGCGCCCCGTCATGCCCGTCCCCCTCCGTCGCCGTGGTGCGGTCCATCACCGGCTGGTCCGCGCCCCCCCCCCCGCGGCGATTCGGACCTTGAACTGCGGGGGGGCGAGGCGTAACCTCTTAACATGCAGTTAAATCCGGTCATAGCCGCCCAGGTGGCGAAACCGCAGCCGCCGATGACGCCGGCGGTGCAGGCCGCGATCGCGCCCGCCGCCATCGCGGCGCAGCAGACGACGCCGCAGACCCGCACGCAGACGACCGCCGCGCCCCAGGCCGCGGGCAAGGCCGACGGCGGGCGCGACAGCAAGGGCAGCACGCAGACCGGGCAGCAGATCGACACCATGGCCCGCGCCATCCACGCCCGCACCAACGGCACCTACGGTCACAGCCGCGGGTCCATGCTGGACGTCGTGGTGTAGCCTTCCGACCGGGGACCGCGGCCCGGAGCCGCGGTGACGGGGCCATTCCCATCCCCCCGCGCCCGGCTGCGCACGCCGTTGCGCGGCGTCGGCCCGCCGGATGTCGGCACACAAGATCCCAGCCCACAGGATCCCGGTTCGCTGGATCCCGGTCCGCTGGATCCCGGCGTGGTGGCGCGCCTCGGGATTGCTTGCCATCTCCCTTGCCAACATGATGGGGTTGGGGCACGAGGATCGTGCAGCACGGTGGCGATGCGCGCTGCAGCCCCGCGCGGCGTTCCCGGCGCGCGACTGACCGCAGGAGACACCCCGTTGGGATTCAACGACGCCGTCCGCGCCGGCTTTGCGAACTACGCCACCTTCCACGGCCGGGCGACGCGGCCGGCGTACTGGTACTGGTTGCTGTTCACGCTGCTGGTCAGCCTGGTCACCGGGTTCGCCGACGCGATCCTCTTTTCCGAATCCGGCGCGGACCCGCTCAACAGCATCGCCGGCCTCGCCCTTCTGCTGCCGGGGATCGCGGTGACGGCGCGGCGCCTGCACGACATCGACCGGACGGCGTGGTGGTGGCTGATCGCCTTCGTGCCGCTGGTCGGGTGGATCGTGCTCCTGGTCTTCGCGGCGCAGGCCGGGACGCCGGGGGCGAACCGCTTCGGTCCTCCGCCCGGCGCGTCGCCGCCCAGGGCGTCCGGCGAGACCGCACGGGGAGCGGGACCGATCCCGTGACGGACGCGCAGGGCAGCCCTCTCCCGGCCGCGGCGGAGCGTGTCCAGACGGTCGGCGCAATTGCCACCCGCGACCTGCTGTGCTGCGCCCCCGACACCCCGGTGAGCGAGGCCGCGCGGATGATGGCCGCACGGCACCACAGTTCGGTGGTGGTCATGGACGGCGGCCGCGCCGTCGGCATCTGGACCGAGCGCGACGCCCTGCGCATCGACTTCTCAGCCACCGCCGGCTTCGACCGGCCGCTGCGCACGGTCATGACCAGCCCGGTCCGCTCGATCCCCGCCACCACCACGGTCGGCGCGGCCGGTCTGGTGTTCCGCACCGAACGGGTGCGCCATCTGCTGGTGGTCGACGCCGACGGCGCGCCGGTCGGGATGGTCAGCCAGACGGACGTGGTGATGAACCACGGCGTCGAGCAGTACCTGACCCTGCGCGACGTGCGCTCGGTGATGACCGAGGCGCCGCTCCTGCTGCCGCCCGCGCTGTCGCTGGAGGCGGCGACGGCGCGCATGCGCGAGGCCGGCGCGGAGGCGGCCATCGTGCTGGGGGCCGGCGTGCTGGGGGCCGGCGCGCTGGGGGCCGGCGCGCAGGGGCCGGGCATGCTGACCCAGCGCGACCTCGTGCGCCTGGCGGGGGAGCGGCGCGCCGGCGGGACGGTCGGCGCCGTCGCCAGCCGGCCCCTGCTCGCCGTGGCGGCGACCGCGCCGCTGCTGACCGCGCGCAACCTGTTCGCCCGCCATGGCATCCGCCACCTCGCGGTGACCGGGGAGGGGGAGGCCTTCGTCGGCCTGCTGTCGTTCTCCGACATTTTGGCCACGCTGCAGTACGAGTACGTCGCCCAGCTCAACGCCACGCTGCGCGAGCGCGACGAGGCGCTGCTGCATTCACGCCGCGACCTGACGCTTGCCCGGCAGGTGATCGAGGCGTCGATGGAGGGCGTCATCATCACCGACGACCGTGCCCGCATCGAGTACGTCAACCCGGCCTTCACCCGCCTCACCGGCTACACCCTGGAGGAGGTCCGCGGCCGCACCCCGGGGGTTCTCCAGTCCGGCCGCCACGACGCCGCGTTCTATGCCGCCATGTGGGAGGAGCTTGCCGCCGCCGGCCACTGGCGTGGCGAGATCTGGAACCGGCGCAAGGACGGCGAGATCTATGCGCAGTGGCTGAGCATCAACGCGATCCGCGACGGCGGCGGGGAGCGCGGTGTCAAATACGCCGCCATCTTCGCCGACATCACCGAACGCAAGCGGTACGAGGAGGAGGTGCGCACCCTGGCGCACGCCGATGCGCTGACCGGGCTGCCCAACCGGCGGCTGCTGATGGACCGGCTGGAACTGGCGATCGCCGCCGCCCATCGCCACGGCGCCGGGCTGGTGGTGATGTTCCTCGACCTCGACCTGTTCAAGCGGATCAACGACACGCGGGGCCACGACGCCGGCGACCGCGTGCTGGTGGAAACCGCGGCGCGGCTGTCGTCCTGCGTCGGCGAGGGCGACACCGTGGCGCGCATGGGCGGCGACGAGTTCGTCATGGTGCTCCCGGGCCTTGCCGATCCGGCGGACGCGGCGAAGCTGGCGGAGCGGGCGATCGCCGCGGTCCGCGCGCCGATCCCCTGGGACGGCCGGCCCCTGCAGGTGACGAGCAGCATCGGCATCGCCGTCTACCCCGACGACGGCCGCGACGCCGAGACGCTGCTGAAGCGCGCCGACCAGGCGATGTACCAGGCCAAGCAGATCGGCCGGAACCGCTTCCAGATCCATTCGCCGGCGCTCAACGCCCGCAGCCAGGAGGTGCTGTCGGCGGAGCATCGGCTGCGCCGGGCGCTGACGGCGCGCGAGTTCGTTCTGGACTATCAGGTCAAGGTCGACCTGACGACCGGCCGCCTGGCGGGGGCGGAGGCGCTGATCCGCTGGGAGCATCCCGAGCTGGGCGTGGTGCCGCCCGGCGGCTTCCTTCCCGCCGTGGAGCGGATGGGCATGATGCCGGACCTCGGCGCGTGGGTGCTGGGCGAGGCGTGCCGGCAGAACCGCCGCTGGCAGGAGCGCGGGTTTCCGGCGCTGTGCGTGTCCGTCAACGTGTCCCCGTTCCAGATCGCCGCCGACGCGCTGACGGGGACGGTGGCCCGGGCGCTGGCGGAGAGCGGCCTGGCGGCGCGCTGGCTCGCCATCGAACTGAGCGAGGGGGCGCTGCTGGACCGCCCCGAGGCGGTGGCCCATGCCATCCGGGAGGTCGACCGCCTGGGCGTTGCGGTCGTGATCGACGATGTCGGCAGCCGCCACATCGCCCTCAGCGCGTTGCGCGCGCTGCCCGTGCGCTCCTTGAAGATCGACCGGACCCTGGTCGCCGAGGCGACGGCGCCGCCGGAGGGCGCGGGGGCACCGGGCGGGGCGGCTCTGGTGCGCGCCGTGGTCGACCTGTGCCACGCCCTGGGAGCGCGCGCCGTGGCCAAGGGGGTGGAGACCGCCGCCCAGGCCGAGGTGCTGCGGCGGGCCGGCTGCGACGAGATCCAGGGCCACCTCGTCAGCCCCGCCGTCCCGGCCGCCGCGATGGAGGCCTTGTTCGGCCGCGCGCTGCTGGCGCCCGCCGGGGGACGGGTCACCCGCCCCCCATCATGCGGCGCGGCAGAAAGGTGACCAGGTCGGGGACGGCGATCACCAGGGCGGTCATCAGCGCCAGCACGGCGAAGAACGGCAGGGCCGCGCGCCCGACATAGAGGATGTCGCGCCCCGTCAGCCCCTGGATGACGAACAGGTTGAAGCCGATCGGCGGGGTGATCTGCGCCATCTCCACCACCAGGACGACGTAGACGCCGAACCACAGCAGGTCGATCCCCACCGCTTCGACCGCGGGCAGGATGATCGACGTGGTGAGGACGATCATCGAGATGCCGTCGAGGAAGCAGCCGAGGATCATGAAGAAGACGGTGAGCACGGCGAGCAGCGCCAGCGGCGGAAGCTGCCACCCGGCGATGGTCCGGGCGAGGGCCGCGGGAATCCCGGTGAACCCCATCGCCACGGTGAGGAACGAGGCGCCGACCAGGATGAAGGCGATCATGCAGGAGGTGCGGGTGGCCCCCATCAGGCTGGCCATGAAGCCGGCGCGGTCGAGCGAGCCCGACGCGGCGGCCAGCAGCAGGGCGCCGAGGACGCCGACGGCCGCCGCCTCGGTCGGCGTGGCGAGACCGGTGTAGATCGAGGCGACGACCGCGACGATCAGCCCGACGACCGGCAGCAGCAGCCGGGCGCGCCACAGCTTCTCGCGCAGCGGCAGGGCCTCGCCGCCCGCCGGCACGCGGCCGGGGTTGAGCAGCGCCCACAGCGCGATGTACCCGGAAAACAGGGCCATCAGCACGATGCCGGGCAGCACGCCGGCCACGAACAGGCGGGCCACCGAGACCTCCGCGGCGACGCCGTAGACGATCATCATGATCGATGGCGGGATCAGCAGCCCCAGGGTTCCCGCCCCGGCCAGCGAGCCGATGCTCATCCGCTCGTCGTAGCGCCGCGTCGCCAGCTCGGGCAGGGAGATCCGGCCGATGGTCGCGGCGGTCGCCGCCGACGAGCCGCTGACCGCCGCGAACAGGCCGCAGCCCAGCACGTTGGTGTGCAGCAGCCGCCCCGGTACCCGCGACAGCCACGGCGCCAGCCCGTCGAACATGTCGCGGGCGAGGCGCGTGCGGTAGAGGATCTCCCCCATCCAGACGAAAAGGGGGAGTGCGGTGAGGGTCCAGCTGGCGCTGGCGCCCCAGGTGGTGGTGGCGAGCACCGCCCCGGCCGGCGCCCCGGTGAACAGGACCATGGCGGCCAGCGCCACCCCCATCAGGGCCAGCGCCACCCACAGGCCCGAGGCCAGGAGGACCAGGAGCAGCGCCATCAGCAAGCCGGCGATCGGCAGGGTTCCCATGGCGCCTACTCGGTCCGCGCCGGTTCGCCGGCCATCGCCGGCGGTGCGCCGCGCAGCCGGGCGACCAGGCCCTCCGCCAGGGCCAGGGCCAGCAGCACCGCCCCGACGGCCATGGCGAGCTGGGGGATCCACAGGGGAACCGCCAGCACACCGTAGGAGCGGTCGCCGAACGCGAAGGACTGGTGCACGTGGCGCACGGCGTGGACGGCGAAGAACAGGCTGATGCCGCCGCCCGCCAGGTGGGCCCACGCCTCGGCGCCGCGCTGCCAGCGCGGCCGCAGGCGGTCGGTGAGCAGGGACACCCGGATGTGGCCGCCGGTGCGCAGGGTGTGGGCGAGCGCCAGGAAGCTCGACGCGGCCATGCACCAGCCGGCGAGGTCGTCGCCGTCGGGCACCCGGTAGCCGAAGAGGCGGCCGCCGATCTGGGCGAGGATCACCGCCCCGATGGCCGCGAGGAAGCCGGCGGCGGCGTACCCCGCGGCGAGGTAGAGACGCTCCAGGAAACGCATCGGCGCCGTCCCATCGTTGGGCGGCGGCCCGGCCCGGGCCGCCGCCGTGGCCCCGTCAGTGCGCCTTGAACCGGGCCAGCACGTCGGCCCCGTCCGCGCCGGCCTTGGCCGCCCATTCACCGGCCATGGTGGCGCCGATGGCCTGGAGCTCGGCGAGGAAGGCCGGCGCCGGCGCGGCGACCGTCATGCCGCCCTGGCGCAGCGCCTCCACGAGCTCGTCGTTGGAGCGGCGCGCGGTGGCCCAGCCCCGGGACTCCGCCTCGGCGGCGGCCGTGATCACCGCCCGCTGCGCGGCCTCGGGCAGGCGCTGGAAGGCGCGCTCGTTGACGAACACCATGTTCTTGGGAATGAACGCCTGGACGTCGTAGTAGTGGTTCACGAAGTCCCAGGCCTGGGTGTCGACGCCGGTGGCCGGGGAGGTGATCATCGCCTGGATCAGGCCGGCGCCGAAGGCCTGGGGCACCTCCGCCGCCTGGACCGCGGTGGGCACCGCCCCCAGCAGCTCGGCGAAGCGGGTGGTGCTGGCGTTGTAGGTGCGGAACTTCACGCCGGCGAGATCGGCGACCGCGGCGACCGGAGTCTTGGTGTAGATCCCCTGGGGCGGCCAGGGAACGCTGAACAGCAGGCGCAGCCCGGCGGCGGCGAGGCGCGTCTCGATGAGCGGGCGGGTGACCGCCATCAGCGTTTCGGCGTCGTCGAAGCTGGTGGCCAGGAAGGGGACGGCGTCCGCCTCGAACAGCGGATCCTCGTTGGCCAGCACCGACATCAGCACCTCGCCGGCCTGGACCTGGCCGGTCTGCACGGCCCGCTTGATCTCCGGGTGCTTGAACAGGGAGGCGTTGGCGTGGACGGCGATCTCCAGCGCACCGCCGCTCGACGCGGCCACGTCCTCGGCGAAGCGGCGGATGTTCTCGGTGTGGTAGTTGCCGTCGGGGTAGGGCGTCGGCATGTCCCACCGCTCGGCGGCGGCGGCGGTCGCCGTCATGCCGAGCGCCAGCCCGGCCGCGATCACTGCAGCAAACCTCATGGCACCATCTCCCTGTCGTGCGGCCGGCGTCCGCGGGACGGCGGCGACCGGGCATGGTGTCACCGCCGCGGCGCAGCACCAAGGGGGATTCGTCGCTCCCGCGGGCCGCGGGCCGCGGGCCGCGGGCGGTGGTGGTGGGCAGTGGGCAGCGGGTGGCTGCGGGTCAGGGCAGCCAGCGCGACAGGGTGTCGAGCAGATCGGTCTTGCGCACCGGCTTGGCGACGTGGTCGTCCATCCCGGCGTCCAGGCAGCGGCGCCGGTCGTCGGCCGAGGCGTGGGCGGTGAGGGCGAGCACCGGCACCCGGCCGCGCCGGCCGGGCAGGGCGCGGATGGCGGCGGTCGCCGCGTACCCGTCCATCTCCGGCATGGAGACGTCCATCAGCACCAGTTCCGGCGGGTCGCGCGATTCCGTGACCGCGCGCACCGCCTCGAGGCCGCCCTCGGCCAGGGTGACGGAAAAGCCGGCCTTGCCCAGCACCGCCGCCACCACGAGGCGGTTGGTGGCGCTGTCGTCGACGACCAGGATGCGCCCGCCCCGCCGCTCCGCCCAGGCCTGGAGACGGTGTTCGCGCGCCGTGGGGGGTTCCGGGGCACCCGCCGCCGCGTGCTCCGCGGCGGCCGCAACCGCGACCTCCACCGTGAACCAGGAGCGGGTGCCGCCATCGGCGCGGTCGCGTGCCTCCTCGCGGCCGAGCTGGCCGCCGATCAGGGCCACCAGGCGCTGGACCAGGGTCAAGCGGAGGTCCGTTCCGCCCCAGCCGCGGCGTGCGGTGGTGCCGCGGGTGGTGATGGAGAACTCGAGAGCGACGGTGTTCGGCCGGACCGCCGTCGCCGACACCGAAAGGGCGATGTGCCCGCCCTCGCAATGGCTTACGGCGTGCCCGGCCAGCGCCTCGAAGACGCGGCCGATGCGCCGTGCGTCGCCGGTGACCTGGGCCGGGACCGCGGGGGCGACGTGGCTGTCGAGCCAGATCGCGCTTTCGGCGGCCGGCTCGACGAGGGCCAGCGCCGTGCGTTCCACCAGCTCGCCGGGCGCGAAGGTGGCGGTGTCCTCGCCGGCCCGGGGCGTGTCCAGAGCGGCGAATTCGAGCAGGCTGTCGATCAGCTCCATCAGCGTCGTCGCCGACCGGCGGGCGGCGCTGAGGATGGTGCCGACCTCGCCGCCGATGCCGGCCTCGCGCATCAGGTCGAGCGCGCCCAGAACGCCGTGCATCGGCGTGCGCAGCTCGTGGCTCGCCGCGGCGAGGAACTCGGACTTGGCGCGGCTGGCGGCCTCGGCGTCCTCCTTGGCGCCGCGCAGGGCGGCCTCGAGCCGGCGCTGGGCGGTGACGTCGCAGACGGTGGCGGTGAAGCCGTCGCCGAGCGTCACCGCGACCACTTTGAACCAGCGCCGTTCCCGGCCGACCGGCTGGCAGATCTCGCCGTCCAGGGGAACCCCGGTCTCCACCAGGTCGCGGCAGGCGTCGACGAACCGCCGGGCGTCGGGCGACGCGGCGATCGCGCTGAGGCGGCGGCCCGCCAGCCCGGCCTCCGGGGTGCCGGCCATGCGCAGGGCGGCGGCGTTGGCCAGCAGGCACTCGAAGTCGACGATGGCGCCGTCGTCGTCGCGCACGGTGCGGAAGGCCAGCACCCCGTCCATCGCCGTTTCAAGGATGCCGGACAGCAGGGTCTCGCTCGCCTGCAGGCGCTCCGCGGCGACCCGCTGCGCGGTGACGTCGATCTCCTGCACCAGGGCGACCCGGTCGCCGCTGCCGGGGTCCTGGACGGTGCGCATGTGCAGGTCGTGCCAGCGCGGGCCGGCGCTGGTCAGCACCCGGGCGGTGATCACCGTGGCGTTCCCCTGGCGGAGCGTGGCGCGCGCCTGATCCGCCTGGGCGCGGTCGATGACATGGCCGAGCAGGGTGGTGCCGGGGCCGACCACCCGCCACGCCGCCGGGTTCTGCAGCAGGCAGGCCCCCGACAGGGCGTAGACGGCGACCGGGTTCGGTGCGTGCCGGAAGGCCTCGATCCAGCGCAGGTTCTCGACGCCGGGCTCGGCATCCGGTGCCAGGGAGTCGGCGGTGACCCGCATGGCCATGCGGCCGTCCGGCAGCGGCTCGGCGCGGCACACGCAGCGCACGGTCTTGGGGTGCCCGGCGGGGTAGAACGTCCACAGGTCGGTGACCTCCTCGCCACGCCCCAGCCGCTCGGCCAGGTCGGCCAGGCGCAGGCGGGCGGCGTCGGACAGGTCGGCGAAGGACCGGGCCAGGAGGGCGTCGCGCGACGGCGCCTCCCACAGGGCGAGGGCCTGGGGGTTGGCGTCCAGCATGGCGGCGCGCTCGAGATCGAAGAGCCATTCCGGGCGCGCCCCGTCCGCTGCCGCCGCTTCCCCGCCACCGGCGTCGGAGTCTGGCGACCGGAACGAGTCCTGGGAAAATGCAAGCATGACGGCCCGCCCGCGGTTTCGATGCAGAATGCAAATCAATATGCACACGGTCCCCCGGATCGATCCGGGAACGCGACCCCGCGCAGCTTCACCGCTCCCTCCAGCAAGGCGCGGGCCAGTTTTTTTTCAATCCAGCATACTGCGTTTTGCGTATATTCGAACTTGGCCCTGCAGGGTCGGCTTCACGGGGGCGTGTGCGCGGAAATGGGCGTTGTCGGGCGGATCTGGCTGGCCTACGCCGGCCTCAACGGCGCGGCCGCGGTCGCGGCGGGTGCTTACGCCAGCCACGGCCTGGCGGCGCCGGAACAGGCGCGGCTGCAGGATCTCGTGCGACTTGCGTCGCAATTCGAGCTTTGGCACGCCCTGGCGCTGCTCGGCGTGGCGTTGCTCGCCAGCCGCACGCGGGGCGCCGCCCGCCTGGGCGTGCGGGCCAGCGGATGGCTGATCGCCGTGGGGATGTCGCTGTTCTGCGGCGCCCTGTACCTGCAGGGACTGGGCGGCGTCGTTCCCCTGCCGATGATGGCGCCGGCCGGCGGCACCATGCTGATCCTGGGGTGGCTGGCGGCCGCCGCGACCGCCGTGCTGCCGGGGTGGCGCTGGACCGCCGACGACCCCATCCGGTGAGGCCCGCGGCGCTCCGCCGGGGATGTGGTCAGGCGACCGACCGGGCCCGCGGGGTGTCCCCGGCGGCCTCGGCGTAGGCCGTTGCCGGAGCCGCGCAGTAGAGGTCGTGCAGCGTCGCCATGACCGCCTTCGCCTCGTCGCCGCTCAACGAATAATAGATGTTCTGGGCGCTGCGGCGTGTCCGCACCAGCTTGTCGCGGCGCAGCCGCGCCAGATGCTGCGACAGCGCGGACTGGCTCAATCCGACGAGGTCTTCCAGCTCGCCCACCGACCGTTCCCCCGTCGAGAGATGGCACAGAATGAGCAAGCGCCGCTCGTTGCTCATGGCCTTCAGCAAGGCACTGGCCTTGCGGGCGTTCGCCTGGAGGTCCGCGATGTCCATGGATGCCTTCACCGTCACTGCCGCCCCCCGCGAGGGGGCCTCGATGGGCGCGGGCGTCCAGCCCGCGGGGCCCTCCCGGCCGTTTTCATCATGCCGTTTTCATCATATGGACGAGCCCCGCGCTTTGTCCACCGCGGAAGGCCCGGTGGTGTACAATCGGCGAACCGGCCCCCACCATGGCCGTTTCGGCGGCGGCGGGACCGCACGGCGGTGCCGGCCGGACGCTTGCGGATGAATGCGGATGAATGCGGACGAAGAGGAGAAGGGGCCAATGGCGCGACACCGGCTCGATGCCCGGGGGCTGCTCTGCCCGTTGCCCGTGCTGCGTGCGCGGAAGCTGCTCAAGGGCCTGGCCGTCGGCGATGTGCTCGAGGTCGAGGCGACGGACCCCAGCGCGCCCCGGGATTTCGCCGCGTTCTGCGAGACCACGGGCAACCGGCTGCTTGCCAGCGAGAGCGCCGCCGGGGTGTTCCGGCTGGAGATCGAGCGCCTGGTGTGAGGTCCGCCGGCGGCGGCGGGCGTGATCGCGCGGTCGACGCAATGAGCCTGTACTTTGTGGGGCGTTCCGGGAAGAATGGACGGGAGGAAACCGCCCAAGCGCAACGATAACGATAGAAAAAAACATGCACACCTCCCTGTTCACGCACTCCGCCTGTCTGGAGCACGACACCGGCCTCGGCCATCCCGAGTGCTCGGATCGCCTGAAGGCGGTCCTGGCCGCGCTGGAGGCGGAGGAGTTCGTCCTGCTGGACCGGCAGGAGGCGCCGCGCGCCGCGCTCGAGCAGATCGCGCGCGTCCATCCCCTGGCCTACATCGAGGACGTGCTGGGGCGGGTGCCGCAGGCCGGGCACGCCGGCATCGACGCCGACACCGTGGTGTCGCCGGGGTCGGGGGAGGCCGCGCTGCGGGCGGCCGGCGCGGCGATCGCCGCGGTCGACGCGGTGGCCGCCGGCGGGTCGCGCAACGCCTTCTGCGCCGTGCGGCCGCCGGGGCACCACGCCGAGCGCACCCGCGCCATGGGATTCTGCCTGTTCAACAACGTGGCCGTGGGCGCCTACCACGCCCGCGCCGCGCACGGGCTGCAGCGGGTCGCCGTGATGGACTTCGACGTCCACCACGGCAACGGCACCCAGGACATCTTCCAGTCCGATCCCGACATGATGTACTGCTCGACCCACCAGTCGCCCCTCTATCCCGGCACCGGCGACGCCGGCGAGAAGGGCGATTACGGGAACTGCGTCAACGCCACGCTGCCCGCCATGGCCGGCAGCCCGGAGTTCCGGCACGCGATGACCCACACGGTGTTGCCGGCCATCGACCATTTCAAGCCGGACCTGATCATGATCTCCGCCGGGTTCGACGCCCATTCGCGGGATCCCCTGGCCGGCCTGCACCTCACCGACGACGACTTCGTGTGGGCGACCCGCAAGCTGGGCGAACTGGCGCGCACCCATTGCGGCGCCCGCATCGTCTCGGTGCTGGAAGGCGGCTACAACCTGAGGGCCCTGGCGTCCGCCTGCGCCGCCCACGTGCGCGAGCTGATGGCGGCCTGAGGCGGTACGCCGTTCGTCGGGGGACGGCGGCGTCCCGGCATAGCCGCGCCGTCGGCGCTTGCACACCCCCCCTTGCCGGTCCTACTTTCGGGAACGGTTCACACCACGGTTACGTCATGTCCGATTCATCGACTTCCCCGCCGGCCGCCCCTGCGCCGGACATCGCCGCGTTGAGCTTCGAGGACGCCCTGGCCGAGCTGGAGCGCATCGTGCGCCAGCTGGAGGAGGGCCGCGGCAAGCTGGACGACGCGATCTCGTCCTACGAGCGCGGCACCGCGCTCAAGCAACATTGCGAGGCCAAGCTGCGCGAGGCCCAGGCCAAGGTCGACCGGATCACCGTCGCCGCCGACGGCCGTGTCGGCAGCGAACCCGCCCGGATCGACTGACGCGAACGAGAGAGCACGTGAACGAGTCCCTGAAATCCGCCATGGCGGACGCCGCGGAGCAGGTCGAACGGGCGATCGACGCCCTGATCCCCTCCAGCGATCTTCCCGAGGCCCGGCTGTTCGACGCGATGCGCTACGGCTGCCTGGGCGGCGGCAAGCGGCTGCGGCCGTTCCTGGTGCTGTCGTCGGCGGCGCTGTTCGGGGTCGACCGTGAGCGCGCCCTGCGCGTCGCCGCCGCGGTCGAGATGGTGCACGGCTATTCGCTGATCCACGACGATCTTCCGGCGATGGACGACGGCGCCCTGCGCCGGGGCCGGCCGACGGTGCACCGCCAGTTCGACGAGGCGACGGCGATCCTCGCCGGCGACGGGCTGCTGACGCTGGCCTTCGAGGTGCTGGCGGACCCGGCGACCCACGAGGACCCCAACGTCCGCTGCCAGCTGGTCGCGGCCCTGGCCCGGGCGGCCGGCGGGGGCGGCATGGTGGGCGGCCAGATGCTCGACCTGATCGCCGAGCACGAGACCTTCGACATCGGCGCCATCACCCGGCTGCAGCGCATGAAGACGGGCGACCTCATCGCCTTCTCGTGCGAGGCCGGCGCCATCCTCGGCAAGGCCGGGCGGCCGCAGCGCCACGCCCTGCACGCCTATGCCCACGACCTCGGCCTCGCCTTCCAGATCGTCGACGACCTGCTCGACGTGGAGGGCACGGAGGCCGAGACCGGCAAGAGCGTCGGCCGCGACGCAGCCGCCGGCAAGGCGACGTTCGTTTCGATCCTGGGCCGCCAGCGCGCCCGGGCCCAGGCCGACATGCTGGCCGGCCAGTGCAACGCGCATCTGGAGATCTTCGACGGCCGCGCCGACGTGCTGAAGGCCGTCGCCGGCTTCGTCGTCGCGCGGCGCACCTAGAGAAGAGGACGCGGACCCGTGACATCCCCGACCAGCAAGACGCCGCTCCTCGACCGCGTGCGGGTGCCGTCCGACCTGCGCACCCTGAAGCCGGACCAGCTCCGCCAGCTCGCCGACGAGCTGCGCACGGAAACCGTCGACGCCGTTTCGGTCACCGGCGGCCACCTCGGTGCCGGGCTCGGGGTGGTGGAACTGACGGTGGCGCTGCATTACGTGTTCGAGACGCCCACCGACCGGCTGATCTGGGACGTCGGCCACCAGTGCTACCCCCACAAGATCCTGACCGGCCGGCGCGACCGCATCCGCACCCTGCGCCAGGGCGGCGGCCTGTCCGGCTTCACCAAGCGGGCGGAGAGCGCGTACGATCCGTTCGGTGCCGGCCACAGCTCGACCTCGATCTCCGCCGGGCTGGGCATGGCGGTCGCCCGCGACCTCGCCGGGGCCGCCAACCACGTGGTGTGCGTGATCGGCGACGGGGCGATGAGCGCCGGCATGGCCTACGAGGCCATGAACAACGCCGGGTCCACCGACAGCCGGCTGGTGGTGGTGCTCAACGACAACGACATGTCGATCGCCCCGCCGGTCGGGGCGATGAGCGCGTACCTGTCGCGCCTGATCTCCTCCAAACCGTACCTGTCGCTGCGCCACCTCGCCAAGGACATCGCCGAACAGCTGCCACGCCCGCTGCGCGACGCCGCGCGCAAGGCCGAGGAGTACGCCCGTGGCCTGGTCACCGGCGGCACCCTGTTCGAGGAGCTGGGCTTCTACTACGTCGGCCCCATCGACGGGCACAACCTGGACCACCTGCTGCCGGTCCTGCAGAACGTGCGCGACGCCGAGGACGCCAAACCGGTCCTGGTCCACGTCGTCACCCGCAAGGGCCATGGCTACGCGCCGGCCGAGGCTTCGGCCGACAAGCTGCACGCGGTCGCCAAGTTCGACGTCATCACCGGGGCCCAGACCAAGGCGACCTCCAACGCCCCGACCTACACCCGCGTCTTCTCCGACGCGCTGATCAAGGAGGCGGAGGCCGACCGGCGGGTGGTCGCCGTGACCGCCGCGATGCCGGCCGGCACCGGCCTGGACCGGTTCGGCGCGCGCTTTCCCGAGCGCTGCTTCGACGTCGGCATCGCCGAGCAGCACGCGGTCACCTTCGCCGCGGGCATGGCGGCGGAGGGCTACAAGCCGTTCTGCGCCATCTACTCCACCTTCCTCCAGCGCGCCTACGACCAGGTCGTGCACGACGTGGTGCTGCAGCACCTGCCGGTGCGCTTCGCCCTCGACCGCGCCGGGCTGGTCGGAGCGGACGGCGCGACCCACGCCGGGGCCTTCGACGTCGCCTATCTCGGCTGCCTGCCCGGGATCGTGCTGATGGCGGCGGCCGACGAGGCCGACCTGATGCACATGGTCGCCACCCAGGCCGCCATCGACGACCAGCCTTCGGCGCTGCGCTACCCCCGCGGCGAGGGGGTGGGGATGGTGATTCCGGAGCGCGGCACGCCGCTTCCCATCGGCAAGGGCCGGATCGTCCAGGAGGGCACCAAGGTCGCCATCCTCAGCTACGGCGGCCGGCTCGGCGAGGCCCGCAAGGCGGCCCAGGATCTGGCCGCCCGCGGCCTGTCCACCACGGTTGCCGACGCCCGCTTCGCCAAGCCCCTGGACGAGGCGCTGGTGCGGCGCCTCGCGCTCGAGCACGAGGTGCTGATCACCCTGGAAGAGGGCACCGTGGGCGGCTTCGGCAGCTTCGTGCTGCACCATCTGGCGCAGGCCGGTCTGCTCGACCACGGCCTCAAGGTGCGCCCGATGGTGCTGCCCGACCGCCTGCTCGACCATGATTCGCCGGCCCGCCAGTACGAGGCGGCGGGGCTCAGCGACCGCCACATCGTCGCCACCGCGCTGGCGGCGTTGGGCATGGAGGCCGCCGCCGCCCGGGCCTGACCCTGCGGGACCTAGGCCGAAGGTGTGGGCGCTCCGCCATTGGCGGGGGCCCCCACCCTGCCGGTCGGGCCGCGGCGACGCGAAATCGCCAAATCATACCCCGAAATGGAGAGCGGAAGACACCTTGGTTCGGGTGGATGGGAGCGGTCGCTTCGACTAGCATCAAGGCGTTGTCACAGCTTGATGATTGAAGCGGGAGCGATCTCTTCATGGCGATCATGTCAGCGGCCAGAGCGGACCACGCCGGCAACGGGGAGGCCGTGCGGGTGCCAGCGGACGCCGGGCCGGACGACGTCGTCGACCACATGCCGGGGATCGTCTGGTCCGTCGACACCGCGTTGCGGTTCACCTCCGTGCGTGGCGGCGGGCTGGCCGGCCTCGGGATCGACGGGGCGGCGCTGGTGGGGCGCACCCTGTTCGAGCGATTCGCGACCACGGACGAGGCGTTCGCGCCGATCGCGGCGGCCCGCCGGGCGCTGGCGGGCGAGTCCGCAACCTACGACATCGCGCTCCAGGGCCGGATCTTCGAGGCCCGGGTCGAACCGCGGCGCGACGCCGGTGGCGCCGTCGTCGGCGCCGTCGGCCTGGCGGTGGACGTGACGGCGCGCCGGCAGGGCGAGGACGCCCTGGCCGCCGCGGCGCGCGAGAAGGACACCCTGCTGAAGGAGGTCAACCACCGCGTCAAGAACAGCCTGCAGCTGGTGTCCAGCCTGCTGACGCTGCAGGCCCTCGCCAACAAGGACCCGGGGGTGCGTGCCCAGTTCCAGGAGGCCTGCGGGCGCATCGGCACGATCGCCCAGGTGCACCAGCGCCTCCACGTCAGCGAGCGTTTCCGCACGGTGGCGGTCGCCGACTGTCTGCGCGACCTGTGCGCCGAGCTGGAGGCCAGCCTGTCGGCGGACGGCCAGGGGCGCACCATTCTGGTCGACGCCGACGCCGCGGACCTGCCGGCCGATTCCCTGATCCCCCTCGCGCTCATCGTCAACGAGCTGGTGACCAACGCCATGAAGCACGCCTACGCCGCGGGCGAGCCGGGCGACGTCCTGGTCGGCTTCCAGGTCATGGCCGACGGACGCAAGCGCCTGACGGTGGCCGACCGCGGCCGTGGCGTGCCGCCCGGCTTCGACACCGGGCGCGCCACCTCCCTCGGCATGAAGGTGGTCCGGGCGTTCGCCGGCCAGCTCCGCGGCACCCTGCGGCTGGAGTCACCGGGGACCGGCACGCGCTTCGTGCTCGACCTGCCGGCCTGACCCCTTGCGGCGTGCCACCGTTCTGCGCCACATCTTGAGAGAGTGGAGCGGGGAGGTCGTGCGATGGCGCGGGTGCGGGTCGACGTGGCGCTGGTGGAGCGCGGGCTGGTGGACAGCCGGGCCAAGGCCCAGGCGCTGATCCTGGCGGGGCTGGTGTTCTCCGAGACGCGCCGCATCGACAAGGCGGGCGACCAGATCGCCGCCGAGGCGCCCCTGGCGGTCAAGGGGCAGGAACACCCCTGGGTGTCGCGTGGCGGGCTGAAGCTGGTGAAGGGCCTGGACACCTTCGCCATCGATGCCGCCGGGACGACGGCGCTGGACGTCGGCGCCTCGACCGGCGGGTTCACCGACGTCCTGCTGAGCCGTGGCGCGGCGACGGTCTACGCCGTCGACGTCGGCCACGGGCAGCTCGCCTGGAAGCTGCGCCAGGACCCGCGGGTGGTGGTGCTGGAGAAGACGAACGCCCGCCACCTCACCCGGGCCGAGGTGCCCCGTCCCGTCGATCTCGTGGTGTGCGACGCCAGCTTCATCGGGCTGGAGGTGGTCCTGCCGGCGGCGCTGGCGCTGACGGCCCCGGGGGCGCATCTGGTGGCCCTGATCAAGCCCCAGTTCGAGGTCGGCAAGGGGCGCGTCGGCAAGGGCGGCGTGGTGCGCGACCCCGCCCTGCACGAGGAGGTGTGCCAGCGCATCCGGTCCTGGCTCGACGGCCTGGACGGGTGGTCGGTGTTGGGCGTCGCGGAAAGCCCGATCCTGGGGCCCGAGGGCAACCGGGAGTTCCTGGTCGGCGCGCGGCGGGAGGGCTGATCATGGCGGCTCCCGTGACGGCGCGCTGGTGCCCCTGGACCGGCGACGGGTTGGAGCATCTCGTCCTCGACGCCGGGCCGGGGGGTACCGTCGCCGATGGGGCGATCATCGGCGCGGACGACCAGGGCCGCCCCTTCGCCGTCCATTACCGCATCGCCTGCGACGCGGGGTGGCGGGTGCGGGCGTTGCGCGTCGACTCGCTGGGCGGGGACCGGCGCCTGGAGCTCACGGCGGACGGCGTCGGCGGCTGGACCGGGGCGGACGGCCAACCGATGGCCGCCATCGACGGCGCGGTGGACGTCGACCTGTCGGACAGCCCGTTCACCAACACCCTGCCGATCCGTCGCCTGGGCTTGCGCACGCGCGAGAGCGCGGAAATCGCCGTGGCGTACGTGTCGCTCCCCGCGCTCGACCTCCGCCTGTCCCGGCAGCGCTACACCTGTCTGAAGCGCGACGCCCGCTATCGGTTCGAGGCGCTCGACAGCTCCTTCACCGCCGAGCTCGACGTCGACGAACACGGCTTGGTCGTCTGCTATCCCGGGCTGTTCCAGCGCGTGCTGTGAGGCGCCCCGGCGGCGGCGGCGGCGGCGGTCAGCGGGCGGCCAGCCGGTCGATCACCCGCCCCTGGAACAGGCCGACCCCCAGCGCCTCGCCGATCTTCGTGGCCCGCAGATCGTCGCAGCGGCTGAACACCACGCGTTCGGTGCCGATGCGCCGCAGCCCCTTGACCACGGCCGGATCGGCCAGGGCGGCGCACTGCTCGCCGTGCAGCAGGATCTTGAAGCGGTCGGCGGGAACCATGTCGAAGCGGATGTAGGGCAGGGTGGGCAGCCACACGCCGTCGATGATCACGCCGAGCCCGTACGCCCGCAGCCAGTCGATCGCCTCGATGCCGCGCCGCAGGTTGGACAGCAGGTCGGAACTCTGGAGCTCCAGGCTCAACCGCGCGCGCCGGTCGTCCGGCAGAGCGGCGAGCCATGCCCGCGTGTCCGCGGCGTGGAGGGAGTCGATCACCACGTTCACGCTGACCGGCGTCCGGTCCGTCGCCAGGATGGCGGTGAGGTGCTCGGTCAGCAGCCGGCGGTCGAGAACCCGGCACACCTCGTAGAAGAAGCGCTCCGATTCGTCGAAGGACAGGTTCGGCAGCAGGCGGTGCGCCAGCACGGCGAAGCTGCAGAAATGCTCCTGGAGCACCGGCCGCCAGCGGCCGTCGTGGGCGGTGTGGTAGAGGGTCTGCGACGACAGGTAGTTGGCGAGCTGGGCGGAGGCGACGACGCGCTGGACGAACCCCAGATTGGTGGCGCTGAGCGGGCCGGTGAGGATTCGGGTCGCCGTGTCCCGGGTTTCGCCGGCCGCGTGGTCCTCCTCCAACACGTCCTGGAGGCGGGCGCGCATGTCCGTGTACTGGTCCGGCAGGAGGAAGACCTGGATGAGCCCGTCGGCCTCGGGAGGGGGCGGCCGGTCCGGAAACACCACCCCGTGGACGGCGCTGCGCACGGCGCGGACCGAGAAGGCGGCGCTGGCCGATCCATAGCCGATCACCGTGCCGGCCGGGGTCGCGGCGGCGAAGGCGCCCATCGCCTCGAAGCGTTCCAGGACGAGGTTGCGCACCAGGGTGATCAGCGGCGCGTTGACCGACAACCAGGACATTTCCGCCAGCCGGACGAAGAACACGAGGCCGGGCTCCGGCCGCCGCAGGAGGCGCCGCAGGTCGGGAACGATGTCGGCGAGGTCGGGGGGGAGGGGCATCCGTTCTTCCGGATCAGGGCCGCTTCGGGGCGGTCGTCGGGGCATCGGTGGTGCGCGCGGCCGCGGCGCCGGCGCGCCGGGCCAGGGTGTGGGCGATGTCGGCGGGCGCCCCGTCGCCTCCGCCCAGCCGCTCCAGCACGCGGATCAGGTCCGCGGTGGTGCGGCCGAGCACCAGATCCGAGCGGGCGTCGGCGGCGATCTCCATCTGCCGGTAGGCGTGGTCGATGGCCGCCTCGCCGCTGTCGAGGGGGGCCACCCCGGTCGCCCGGCGCACCCGCTCGGCCGACGGAGTCGCCCCGTCGACCAGGAGCGTGGCGGCGAGGCGTGGGTCTGCGCCCTCCAGGATGTCCGCCAGCAGATGCATCTCGATGATGGCGTCGACCAGGGCCTCCAGGGTGTCCTCGGCGGTGTCCCGTCCCAGACGCGCGATCAGCCGGTGTCGGGCGGCGGCGAGCGAGCGGGTCCGGGCGCCGTCCGGCCGCTGCGGCTGCCGCATGGCGTCGAGGATCGCTGCGCCCGCCTCGCGGTCGGCGAGGTCGGCGCCGAACAGCGACCCGTCCTCGCGCCGACCGCCCCGGCGCCGCTCGCCGCGCAGGATCTCGGCGATGGTCTTGAAGATCGCGGCCTCCACGGCCGGGTCGATGGCGGCGGCGCCGGTCGCGGACGAGCGGGCGTCCGCACCCGCCGCCCCGGCGCCCTGGCTCGTCCCGCCGGGTCGCACCTGGTCTGGCTCCGGCGTCGCCGCGGTGACGAGCCGGGACGCGTCGGGGACGACCGCCACGCGGCGCGGGTCGTCACCACCGAAGACGTCGGGCGCGACGGAGGTGGCGGCGTCGTGGGGCAGGCGCGAAGCCTGCGGGTGGGTGCCCGTCTCCACGCTCAGCCGGCGGGCCCCCGTGAGCAGCGCCGAGAGCGCTCCGCCCCCCGGTTGGGAACCGGCGGGCCGGCCGGTGGCTGGCTGGGTCGACGCGGGCCCGGTTCCCGGTCGCGGCACGCCGCCGGGGGGCGCACCGGGGCCGCGGATCTCCGTCATCGGCGCACCCCGGCTCCCGTCATGCGCGCAGCCCCCAGGGTGCGGCGGGCGACTCGGGCGGCTGCGGCCCGGCGGAGGGATCGGGCCGGGGCGTGCCCGACTGCGCGATGGCGGCGATGTCCGTCTTCACCTGTTCGAGGTGGTGCAGGAGCGACGAGACCTCCCCCTCCAGCCGATCGGCGCTGAGGTGGTCGAGGGCGAGGCGCACGACCACCAGAAGGCGGTCCGGCGCGGCCTCGTCCATCACCAGGCGGCGCGCGGCGTCGGCATGCCAGTGGCCGTTGACGACGAGCGCCCGGGTGAGGATCTGCACCCGCGTGTCGGCGGACAGGCCGTCAAGTTCGGCGACGCGGCCGGCGAGCACGCAGTCCCGGCGGCCGGCATCCACCTCGATCGTGCACGCGAGATCCGCGCCGTAGCGTAGACCGCACACCCCGTCGGCGCTGAGCCGCAGCGGCAGCCCGGTGCGGTCCGCGATCTCCGCCAATAGGTCGTCCAGCACCTCAGGGGCGGACCGGTCCTGTGTCGTCATGGGTGTCCGCGTCGCCGGTCGGCGCTCCTGTTCGTTCGTGCGCTGTCGGTTCGTGCACTTTAGGATGTCCGTGGCTCCACCGCCATCCCGGCGGGGCGCCGTCGGTCAGCGGGAGGGCAGCAGCCCGGTCGGTGGCATCACCGCGCGCACGCCCGGCGTGCCGGCCTCGATCAGCGGGCGCAGGCGCGCGATCCAGGGCGCCAGGGCCGCGGCGGCCCCGCTGTCGACGATGTCGCCTTCGCCGGACACGAGATCCAACACCTGGTCCAGCGTCGATTTCGGGCGGGGGAAGACCGCCACGGTCACCGGGTCCTCGGGACCCAGCCCGGCCGCCTCGCGCGCCCGCACCAGGGCCAGGTGCTGGCCGCCCAGCTCGTCCACGAGTCCGCGCTCGGCCGCCTGGGCCCCGGTCCACACCCGGCCCTGGGCGACCGCCCGAACCGCGTCCGGGGGCATGCCGCGGGCTTCGCCGACATGGGCGAGAAAGGCGGCGTAGGAGCGGTCGACCAGGGTGTTCAGCCGTTCCAGCGCGGCGTCGTCGAACGGCCGCACCGGGGACCACATGCCGGCGTTGCGCCCCTCCTGGACCACGCCCCAGGCGATGCCGAGTCGCTGCGACAGCTCCTGCGCCACCGGCTTGCCGGCCACCACCCCGATGGATCCGGTGAGCGTCGCCGGGTCGGCGACGATGCGGTCGGCGTCCATCGCGATCCAGTACCCGCCCGACGCCGCGGCGTCGCCCATGGACACGACGACCGGCTTGCCCGCCGCGCGGGCGCCCACCACGGCCCGGCGGATCGCCTCGGAGGCGGTGACCGACCCGCCGCCGCTGTCGACGCGCAGCAGGATGGCCACGACGTCCGCGTCGGCGACGGCGTCCTCGAACGCCTCCACCACGGTGTCCGCGCCGGCGGCGAGGCTGCCCGCCACCGGCTCGACCTCGCTCCGGCCGTCGACGATGGTGCCGGCGACATGGATCAGCGCCACGGTCGGGCCGCTGTCGTGGGGCGATCCCGCGGCGTCCCGGTAGTCGTCCAGCGACACCGTTGCGGCGCCGCCGCCGGCCCGGGCCATGGCGGCGGCCCGCACCTCGTCGCGGTACCCGACACGGTCGATCAGCCCGCCCTCGCGCGCCTCGTCCTCCATCAGGGGGGCCCGGTCGATCAGCGCCCGGACCGCCGCCGGCTCGGTGTCGCGGGCGGTGGCCACCGCCGCGACCATCTGGTCCATGAGGTCGCCGACCAGGCTTTCCATCATCGTGCGATGGGCGTCGGAGAAGTCGGAGCGGGTGAAGCTCTCGGCGAAGGTCTTGTAGTCTTCGCGCTGCACCACCTGCGGGTGGATGCCAAGCTCCGCCAGCGCCTCGCCGGCAAAGGGGACCTCCGCCGACAGGCCGGTCAGACCGACCACACCCAGGGGCTGGAGCCAGATCTGGTCGAACGCGGTCGCCAGCAGGTAGGACCGGTTGCCCGGCCCGCCGCCGCCGAAGCTGGTGGCGAAGGCGAAGGCGAAACGGCCGCTGTCGCGCAGCCGCCGCACCGCCGCGGCCAGCTCCTGGACCTGGGCGAAGCCGATCTCGTCGCTGCCCAGACGGGCCACCACCCCCTTCACGCGCGGGTCCCGCCGGGCCCGTTCCAGCGAGTCGAGAACGTCGCGCAGGGTGGTCTCCGACCCCAGCAGGGCCAGCGATCCCGAGGACGGCGCGTCGGCCAGCGGCCGGTCCAGGTCCAGCTCCAGCACGATGCGGTCCGGCAGGTCCGGCGCGTCGTCGGAGAGGAGGAAATAGGCAGCCCCGGCGATCCCGGCCACCACCAGGAATCCGAGCAGGGCGAACACACGGACGATGAAGGTGAGCATCCCGGGGGACCTCCGGCGTGGCGGGCGCTGGGGATCAGCGGTTCTGGCTGTGGTACTCCGGGTTGGGGATCATGTCGACCGCCGTGGCGACGCGGTTGGACATGTTGTAGAAGCCGGTGACGTCGGCGATGTCGAAGATCTCCTCCGCCGTGAAGCCGGCGGCGCGCAGCGCCTCGCGGTCGGCGTCGCCCACCGCCGACGGCTCGACGGTCAGCTTCCACGCGAAGTCCAGCATCGCGCGCTGGCGCGGCTCCAGGGGCGCCACCCGGTGGTTGGCGGCCAGCATCTCGCCCAGCTGCGGGTCGCCGGACAGCTTGCGCACCGCCTGCCCGTGCGCCACCAGGCAGTAGTAGCAATGGTTCGCCGACGACACGACCACCGCGATCATCTCCCGCTCCAGCTTGCTGAGCCCGCTGTTGCCGAGCATCAGCTCGTTGTAGAACTGCGAAAAGGTGCGGAGCTTCCCGGGGCGGGCGCTGTAGGCGCGCAGCACGTTGGGCACGAAGCCCAGCTTCTCCGTGCATTTGGCGAAGTACGCCTGAAGGTCGTCGTCGAGCGTGGCCGGGTCGGGGACCGGCAGGGCCATGACGTGGTCGGGCTGCGGCACGGGTGGGTGTCCTCCTGGTGGCGGGATCGCCCGGGGGCGTCCCAGGGTGGGCGCGCGGCCGGCGCCCGTTGCGCCGAGTCCGGGCTGGGACGCGGTCCGGGCGGCGGCGGCGCGCCGCTCAGCCGTTGGCCCAGTCGGTCACCCCGGCCTGCTGGCGCAGTTCATCCATACGCTGAAGAGCTTCGTTGAACCCTTTGAGGGAAAAGAAGATTTCCACCTTCTCCCCGGTCGGCGACAGGCCCACCGCGGAGACGCTGTCGCTGCGCGTCATGCGTTCCACCAGCTGGCTGTTCACGGCGGGGTCGGTGACGGCGCAGGTGCTGCGCTCATAGGCGAAGCGCTGGCAGGGGAACTGGGGCCGCACCATCTCCGGGCCGATCCACAGGCGCACCCCCTTGGCGATGTCCAGCGAACGCTCGTCGAGGCGGAAGCGCAGGCCGTCCAGCCAACGCTCCGACGAGCGCAGCCACACCAGGCGCGACGCCTTGTGGGGGCCTGAGCCACGGCGGGTGCCGACCTCGCACTCCGCGCGTTGCGGCCGGCTCCACACCTGGCAGTACAGCTTCCAGTCCTTGAAGGTTTCCGTGAACTCCTGGAAGGCCGGGGCGTCGGACATCCAGGGGAAGGGTGTGCGTCCCTCGATCCAGGGAACCTGGGCGCGTACGGCCCCGGAGTGGCCGGTGGCCCCCGCGACCGCCAGCAGAATTCCGATGGCGAGGAGGCCGAAGCGTCGGCGTCGCGTCATGTCTTCCGTCCCGCTGTCATCCGTCCGGCTGACGTCGCTCTCGGCACGGACGATAGCGGATCCGGCCCCGCCGGGCAATGAAACGCCCCCTCGAAAGAGGTAAGGTTGCTCAACGTACGGTGTAGGCCCGCTGGCGCAGCAGGTGGTCGGCCAGCACGCAGGCCATCATCGCCTCGCCGACCGGCACGGCGCGGATGCCCACGCAGGGGTCGTGGCGCCCCCTGGTCACGATCTCCGTGTCGTTGCCGTCGCGGTCCACCGTGCGCCGCGGCACCAGGATCGAGCTGGTGGGCTTGACGGCGAAGCGGACCACCACGTCCTGGCCGGTGGAGATTCCGCCGAGGACGCCGCCGGCGTGGTTGGCCAGGAACACCGGGCGGCCGTCGGGGCCGCGCCGCATCTCGTCGGCGTTGGCCTCGCCGGTCAGGGCCGCGGCGGCGAAGCCGTCGCCGATCTCCACCCCCTTGACCGCGTTGATGGTCATCATCGCCCGCGCCAGGTCGCCGTCCAGCTTGTCGTAGAGCGGTTCGCCCAGCCCCGCGGGAACGCCGGACGCGACCACCTCGACCACCGCGCCGACCGACGAGCCGGCCTTGCGCACGCCGTCGAGGTAGTCGGCCCACAGCGGCGCCGCGCCGGGATCGGGGCAGAAGAAGGGGTTGGCGTCCACCGCCGCCCAGTCCCAGCGCGTCCGGTCGACCCGGTGCGGCCCGATCTGCACCAGCGCGCCGCGGACCGAGATGGCGTCGCCCAGCACCTTGCGGGCCACCGCCCCGGCGGCGACCCGGCAGGCGGTCTCGCGGGCCGACGACCGGCCGCCGCCGCGCGGGTCGCGGATGCCGTACTTCTGTTCGTAGGCGTAGTCGGCGTGCCCCGGCCGGAATTTGGCGGCGATGTCGCCGTAGTCCTTGGAGCGTTGATCGGTGTTCTCGATCACCAGGGCCAGCGGCGTGCCGGTGGTCCGCCCCTCGAACACCCCGGACTGGATGCGCACGCGGTCGGCCTCCTGGCGCTGGGTGGTGTAGCGGGACTGGCCGGGGCGGCGCTTGTCCAGCCAGGGCTGGATGTCCTCCTCGGTCAGCGTGAGCAGCGACGGGCACCCGTCCACCACCACGCCGATGGCCGGTCCGTGGCTCTCGCCCCAGGTCGTGAAGCGGAAGGCGGTGCCGAAGCTGTTGCCGGCCATGCTCGGGAATCCTTTGGGCAACCGGGGATCACGGGCTTCCCCCGGGATCGCCGGGGGAGGGGCACGGTCACTCCGCCTTGGCGGCTCCGCCGAGGCTGGTCAGGAGCTGGGCCACCTGCGGCGCGGCGTCGACGGCGACCATGCCCACGGTGTGATAGCCGCTGTCCACGTGCATCACCTCGCCGGTGACGCCCGTGCCGAGATCGCTGAGCAGGAACAGGCCGGCGTTGCCGACCTCACCGATGGTGACGTTGCGCTTCAGCGGTGCGTTCAGCTCGTTCCATTTCAGGATGTAGCGGAAGTCGCCGATCCCGCTGGCCGCCAGGGTCTTGATGGGGCCGGCGGAAATCGCGTTGACGCGGATGTTCTGCGCGCCAAGATCGACGGCGAGGTAGCGCACGCTGGCCTCCAGCGCCGCCTTGGCCACGCCCATCACGTTGTAGTGCGGCATCACCCGCTCCGCACCGTAGTACGAGAGGGTGAGGAGGCTGCCGCCGTCGCGCATCAGCGGCACCGCGCGCCGCGCCACGGCGGTGAAGGAGTAGCAGGAGATGTCCATCGTGCGGAGGAAATTGCCGCGCGTGGTGTTGAGGTACTTGCCGTCGAGCTCGCTCTTGTCGGAAAACGCAATCGCATGGACCAGGAAATCGAGCGATCCCCATTCCTTCTCGAGCGTCGCGAACGTCGCGTCGACACTGTCTTCGTCGCTGACGTCGCAGGGCAGGACGAGGCGCGCGCCGACCGAGTCCGCCAGCGGCCTGACGCGCTTGGCCAGCGCGTCGCCCTGGTAGGTGAAGGCAAGCTCGGCACCGTGCCGCGCCAGCGCGGTGGCGATGCCCCAGGCGATCGACCGATCGTTGGCCACGCCCATGATCAGGCCGCGCTTGCCTTCCATCAGCGGCTTCGGGTTGGACATCCGGACCTCGTTATCCATAGTGTGCTTCGGGACATGAAAAAAGTGGGGCGCATCCTACACCAAAGACTGCCCCGGTCAAACCTGAGCGGGAGATCAGCATGACGCCCCTGAACGGCCTCGTCGGCGGGTGGCGCCAGCTGCGCGCCCTGACGCGCGAGGTCACGAGCTTCACGCTCCATTCGGCGATGCGCTTCTACAACGACAACTGCTTCCAGACCGCGGCGTCTCTGACGTACACCACGCTGCTGGCGATCGTGCCGCTGATGACCATCGGTTTCGCCATCTTCACGGCGTTCCCGGCCTTCGGATCGCTGCAGACGCGGGTGCAGGAGGTCATCTTCCGCAACATGGTCCCCGAGATCGGCGACGCGATCCTCGAGTACCTCGGCCATTTCATGGCCAACGCCGGGCAGATGACGGTGTTCGGGGTGATCGGGCTGGCGGTGTCGGCGATCCTGCTGATGTGGACCATCGAGGGATCGTTCGCCGCGATCTGGCGGATCTACGAGCCGCGCTCCATGGTCACCCGGGTGCTCTCGTTCTGGGCCATCCTGACGCTGGCGCCGCTGTTCTTCGGCGCCAGCCTGTCGTTGTCCAGCACCTTGTGGTCGACCCTGGAGGTGGCCCATCTCCAGGACCTGGCCGACCCGCTCACCGGCATCGGGACGCTGCTGCCCTTCCTGCTGCAGATGCTGGGCTGCACGTTGCTCTACCTGGTCATCCCGAACCGCCCGGTGGGGTGGCTGGACGCGGCCTGCGGCGGCGCCGTGGGGGCGCTGCTGCTGGAGCTGTCGAAGGCCGGATTCGGCTGGTACCTGCGCACCTACCCGGCCTACCAGACCATCTACGGCGCCCTCTCGACGGTGCCGATCTTCCTGTTCTGGCTCTACATCGCCTGGACCACCGTGCTGTTCGGCGCGGTGGTCACCGCGACGCTGCCGGAGTGGCGGGCCGGCAAGATCACCCGGCAGGGGCCGGAGGGGCTGCTGCCGGCCCAGCGCCTGGCCCTGGCGCTGGCGGTGCTGCACGAGCTGATGGACGCCAGCCGCCTCGGCGTGGGCCTGCGCCGGCGCACGCTGGTGCAGCGGGTGCCGGTGGGGGCGGTGCTGATCGACGGCATCCTGGAGCAGCTGCGCAACGCCCATTGGGCCGCCCACACCACCCGCGAATCCTGGGTGGTGACCCGCGACCTCGGCGAGTCGACGCTGTACGACCTGCTGAAGGCGCTGGGGATCGGCCTGCGCGGGTCGGTGCGGGGGCTGGGCGGGCTGGAGCTGCCGTGGCAGGAGCGCACCGCCCAGCTCCTCGACGCCGCCGAGTCGAACTCCCAGGAGATCCTGGCCGTCCCGCTGAAGTCGCTGCTCACCGACCTGCCCAGCGGCGGCGAGGGCTCCGGCCCGGTGCCGCTGCGCCCGCACCGCCGCACCTCGCCCTGAGCCGGGCGCCCGCGACGGGGCTTGATCGCGGCGCGGCGATGGGCGACCACTGTGCCGCGACCTCCGGGCGGCGCCGGCCGCCCCTCCGTCCCGACACCCAGCGATGGTCCGATGCCCCACGCCGATTTCGTGCACCTGCGCGTGCACTCCGCCTACTCCCTGTCGGAGGGCGCCATCAAGGTCAAGGAGCTGGTGAAGCTCTGCCAGAAGCAGGCGATGCCGGCGGTGGCCGTCACCGACACCGGCAACCTGTTCGGCGCGCTGGAGTTCGCGCTGGCCGCGGGCGACGCCGGGGTGCAGCCGATCATCGGGACGGTGCTGGGGATCACGCGCACCGGCCCGGCCGAGCGGCGCGCCGGCATCCCCGGCAAGGCGGACACCAGGCCCGACCAGCTCGTCCTGCTGTGCCAGACCGCCGAGGGCTACCGGAACCTCATGAAGCTGGTGTCCAAGGCGTTCCTCGACTCCGACCCGATGGCCGGCCCCCAGGTGCCCTTGGAGGCGCTGGAGGGCCACGGCGCCGGGCTGATCGCGCTGACCGGCGGCCCGCACGGCCCGGTGGGGCGGCTGCTGGCGGAGGGCAGGGCGGCGCTGGCCGGGGAGGTGCTGTCGCGCCTGGAGGGCCTGTTCCCGGGCCGTCTCTATGTGGAGCTGCAACGCCATGGCGGCCACTTCGCGGCGGTCGAGGACGCCATCGAACCCGCCCTGGTGGACCTCGCCTACGCCCGCGACCTGCCGCTGGTCGCCACCAACGACTGCCACTTCGCCACCGCCGACATGTACCAGGCGCACGACGCGCTGCTGTGCATCGCCGAGGGCGCCTACATCAGCCAGGACGAGCGGCGCCGGCTGACGCCGGACCATCGGTTCAAGTCGGCGGCGGAGATGCGCGAGCTGTTCGCCGATCTTCCCGAGGCGGTCGACAACACGCTGGTGATCGCCCGGCGCTGCTCCTTCCTGCTCAAGCCGATCAAGCCGATCCTCCCGGCCTTCCCGACCGAGGCCGGTCGAAGCGAGGACGAGGAGCTGCGCGCCCAGTCCCGCGAGGGTCTGGCGATGCGTCTCGACACCGCCGTCTTCGCACCGGACATGGACGAGGCGGCGCGCGCCGAGCTGCGCAAGACCTACGGCGCGCGGCTCGAATTCGAGCTGGACGTCATCGTCAAGATGAAGTTCCCCGGCTACTTCCTGATCGTCTCCGACTTCATCAAATGGGCCAAGGGCCAGGGCATTCCCGTGGGGCCCGGGCGTGGTTCGGGCGCCGGGTCCGTGGTCGCCTGGGCGCTGACCATCACCGACCTCGATCCCCTGCGGTTCGGTCTGCTGTTCGAGCGCTTCCTCAACCCCGAGCGCGTGTCGATGCCGGACTTCGACATCGACTTCTGCCAGGACCGCCGCGAGGAGGTGATCCGCTACGTCCAGGGCAAGTACGGCTACGACCGGGTGGCCCAGATCATCACCTTCGGAAAGCTCCAGGCACGCGCCGTGCTGCGCGACGTCGGGCGGGTGCTGCAGTTGCCCTACGGGCAGGTCGACAAGATCTGCAAGATGGTGCCCAACAACCCGGCCAACCCGGTGACCCTGCAGCAGGCGCTGGACAGCGAGGAACCGCTGCGCCAGGCCCGGGACGGCGACGAGACGGTCGCCCGCCTGGTCGACATCGCGCTGAAGCTCGAAGGCCTCTACCGCCATGCCTCGACCCACGCGGCCGGCGTGGTGATCGGCGACCGGCCGCTGGACGAGCTGGTGCCGCTCTACCGCGACCCGCGCTCCGACATGCCGGTCACCCAGTTCAACATGAAGTTCGTCGAGCAGGCCGGGCTGGTGAAGTTCGACTTCCTCGGCCTGAAGACCCTGACGGTGCTGCAGACCGCGGTGAACCTGATCCCCGGACGGCCCGACCTGTCCCAGGTCTCGCTCGACGACGAGCGCAGCTACCAGATGCTCGGCCGGGCGGAGTCGACGGGGGTGTTCCAGCTCGAAAGCTCGGGCATGCGCGACGTGCTGCGCCGCCTCAAGCCCAACCGGCTGGAGGACATCATCGCGCTGGTGTCGCTCTACCGGCCCGGGCCGATGGACAACATCCCGAAGTACATCCGGGTGAAGAACGGCGACGAGCCGGCCGACTACATGCACCCGTCGCTGGAGGGCATCCTGAAGGAGACCTTCGGGATCATGATCTACCAGGAGCAGGTGATGCAGATCGCCCAGGTGCTGTCCGGCTACACGCTGGGCGGCGCCGACCTGCTGCGGCGCGCGATGGGCAAGAAGATCAAGGAGGAGATGGACAAGCAGCGCGCCATCTTCTGCGAGGGGGCCGAGGCGCGCGGCGTCGATCCAGAGAACGCCAGTCTGATCTTCGACCAGGTGATGAAGTTCGCCGGCTACGGCTTCAACAAGAGCCATGCGGCGGCCTACGCCCTGGTCGCCTACCACACCGCCTACCTGAAGGCCAACTACCCCGTGGAGTTCATGGCGGCGTCGATGACGCTCGACCTCGGCAACACGGACAAGCTCAACGTCTTCCGCCAGGAACTGGTGCGGCTGGGGGTGCGGCTGCTGACCCCGGACATCAACCGCTCCGACGCCATCTTCGGGGTCGAGACGCTGCCGGACGGCACCAAGGCGATCCGCTACGCGCTGGCCGCGGTCAAGGGGGTCGGCCTGCAGGCCATGAAGGCGCTGGTCGACGAGCGGACCCGGAACGGGCCCTACACCGGACTGTTCGACCTGGCCCGGCGGCTCGACCTCAAGTCCATCAACAAGCGGCAGCTGGAGAACCTGGCCTGCGCCGGCGCCTTCGACGGCGTCAACCCCAACCGCGCCCAGGTCCACGCGTCGCTGGAGACGCTGATCCGCTACGCCCAGGCCGAGGCGGCCGAGCGTGACAGCGGCATCGGCAACCTGTTCGGCGGGGGCGGCGGCGGCCTGAGCGAACCCAACCTGCCGAAGGTGACGGAGTGGGAGCCGCTGGAACGCCTGAAGCGCGAGTTCCAGGCCATCGGCTTCTACCTCTCGGCCCACCCGCTGGACGCCTTCGCCCGGGCGCTGGGACGCATGAAGGTCGTGCGCTCGGCGGAGGTTTCGGCGGCCATCTCCAAGGGCGGCTCCACCCGCTACAAGATGGCCGGGATCGTGGTCTCGCGGAAGGAGAAGACCGCCAAATCGGGCAACCGCTTCGCCTTCGTCGAGCTGTCGGACGCCGGCGGCGGCTACGAGGTCACCTGCTTCTCGGAGGTGCTGGCCACCTCGCGCGAGCTGTTGGAGGCGGGCCGGCCGGTGCTGCTCACCGTGGACGCCCAGATGAACGGCGAGGAGGTGCGGCTGACCTGCCAGGAGGTGCGGCCTCTGGAGGAGGCGGTGGCCGCGGTGTCGGATGGGCTGCGGGTGGTGCTGCGCGACGACCGGCCGCTGCCCGGCCTCAAGGGGACGCTGGACCGGTTCTCCAAGGGGCGGGGCCGCATCCACGTGCTGGTGGAAGTCGAGCCGCTGACCGAGATCGAGATCCAGCTCCCCGGTGCCTACCACATCGACGGCCGTGGCCGGGCCGCCTTGAAGGCGGTGCCCGGCGTGGTGGACGTCGCCGACCTCTGAAACGCGCCCGACCGGCCGGATCGGTCCGATCCGGCCGGCTCAGCCGGCGGCGGCCCAGCCCGGCGGGGTTCAGCCGAAGGCGCCGGCCTGGATGAACTCGTCCTTGCCCGCGTGATGGCCGCCGATCTGGTTGAGGCGGTGCTGCAGGTTCAGGCGGTCGAGGGCGTTGACCCGGAGGCTGCTGAACACCTTGATGCGGCTCTCCAGCTCCACATAGGCGCGGCGGTAGGCCTTGAGGACCTTCTCCTCCGTGCCGACGGTCGCCGACGGGTCCTCGATGCCCCAATGCGCGGTCATCGGTTGCCCCGGCCACACCGGGCAGGTTTCGCCGGCGGCGCTGTCGCAGACCGTGAACACGAAGTCCAGGGCGGGGCTGTCGGGCTGCGCGAACTCGTCCCAACTCTTGGAGCGCAGGCCCTCGGTCTTGTGGTTGAAGCTCTCCAGCACGCGCAGCGCGAAGGGGCTGACGGTGCCGCCGGGATGGCTGCCCGCGGAGAAGGCCTGGAAGCGGCCGTTGGACCACCGGCGCATCAGGCATTCCGCCATGATGCTGCGCCCCGAGTTGTGGGTGCACAGGAACAGCACATTGAAGGTTTTCGCGGCGGTCGCGTTCATCGAAAAGGTCCCCCCGGACGTTGCGTGGCGGAACCATGACGCGCCCCCCGGGGAAGGCCAAGTCAATGTTTTGTTGCAGAAGACCGCCGCCGGGGCCGGCGTCAGTCGAGCATGGGTTTTCCGGTTTCGATCCGCACGAGGGCGGCCAGCAGGGGCGCGCCGATGTCGCGCCGGACGAAATTGCTCGACCGTTCGGCAACGGCGATCGCCTGCTGGAAGCTCGGCCGCCAGCTCTCGTCGCCGCGCAGGCTGCGTTCCGCCTTCGCCCTCTGGGCCAGCAGGGCGGGACGGCTGGCGGCGTTCTCCTCGACCAGGGCCGACAGCCGCTGCATGACCTCCTGCGCGCCGGACTTGTCACCCCGGCGAACCGCCACCTCGACCAGTTCGGCCAGGGTTTCGCCGCGGATGTCGATGTCCTGGACCTGCTCCACATAGGCGAGGGCCAGCGCGCTCTCGCCCCGCCCGGCCAGCCGCCCCAGCACCACCGGAACGGTCCACGGGTTCTCGTCCTGCACGGTGCGCAGAAGGCCCAGCGCCAGGTTGGAATCGCCCAGCTCCGCCGCGGCGACGGCCAGCTCCGGCGGGCAGCAGTCGCCCTTGGTCTCGCGGAACTTGGAGAACTGGGTCTCCACGGTGTTGAGGAACAGGGTGCGCGCCGGCCCCTCCTTCCCCGCCCGGAGAAGGGCCTGGGCGACCAGCCCGAGCTCCCAGGTGCAGCCTTGGGACGAGGCGTACTGCTTGGCCTCCTCAGCCAGCGTGGCGGCGATCCCGTTGGGATCGCCGCGCCAGTGGGCGGCCTTGGCGATGTCGACCAGGTTGTAGATGCGGGTGGAGCAGTCGTCGATCTGCCGGGTGATCTCCAGGGCGATCTGGGTCTGGCCCATCAGCGCCAGCGCGCGGGCGACGAAGAGGTCCTGCCCGGTCGACCCGGAGGTGCTGCCCCGGCGCACCGCGGCGACGAAGGGGGCGACGATCTCCTTGGCGCGGTCGGGGTGGCCCAGCAGGTCGTTGGCGACCGCCAGCGACAGCCAGTCCCACCGCGCCGCGGCGATCGGGGTCTCGACCGGCGGCAGCATCTCGGCGATGCGGTGCAGGAAGCACGCCGACGACAGCGGGTCGTTGCAGACCAGCGCGTCGATGCGGGTGCGGAACTCGTAGAAGTCGAAGTCGCCGACGAACTGGTTGGTGACGAGCTGCACGGCGAGATCGCTCTCGGGGTACTTGGTCACCACCTCGCTCAGCAGGCGGTCGGCCTCCTTCAGCAGGCGGCTCTCCTCGGCGATGTCGAAGGTGCCGTCGGCCTGATCGATGATCTGCATGGCCTGCACGAACAGCCGGTTGGCCGGCCCGGAATCCGCGGCGCGGGCGCCGGCGCCGGCCAGCGGCGGCGACAGCACCGCCAACGCCGCCAGCAGGATGGCGGCGAGCCAGCGGCGGACCGGCTGTGCGGCGGCGGGGCGGAGTGGGACCATGGCGGATTCCCCACCTTCGGGGGGCGACGGTTGCGGTGGCGGATGGGGGCGCCGGCGAGGGCGCGCGTCAGGTGGCGGCGCGGCCGATCTGGACGTGGGACACGACGCGCTGCACATAGGCTTGCGAGCGGGCGTGCTGGATCACGCGGTCCAGTTCGGCCTGGTCGGTGGCGATCCCCATGAGGTAGACCACGCCATTGACCGTATCGATCGTGAAGTTCTGCGAATGGATCGTCTTGTCGAAGGTGAGCGCGCCGCGCAGCTGGGTGGAGATCCACGCGTCGCGGGCGCCGTCGACCAGACCGCCGCCGCCGCCCACCTGGATCTCGTTGATGACCTCGCGCACGCCCTGCACCTGCCACGCCAGACGCACCGCGTCGAGGCGCATCTGGGGGTCGGCGGCGTTGCCGGTCAGCAGCACGCGGCCGCGGTCGACGGTCATGTCCAGGCGGCTCAGCATCTCCACGGAATGACCGAACCACAGATGGTTGATCTGCGCCTGGATTTCCGCGTCGCTGATGAAGCCGCCGATGCCGCGCTCCTCGGAGGCCGCGACGACCGCTCCGGCGGCCGCTCCGCCGACCGCCACGGGTGCGCAACCGGCCGCCGTTCCCGCCGCCGCCGCCGCCACGGCCACCCCGATCACCGCCCGCAGACACGCCCAGACCGCCACCGTGTTCCTCCGTTCCGCCTCCCGCCGCACCGGCGGGCGGCGCGAAAAAGTCACGGACCCGACCGGAATGCAATGGGTTTCTTCAGATGTCATCGCTTTGTCCGAGGGTGATGCGTGGAAGTTCCACCCGCCGTCGGCGCGCCGCGGTCGCGAGGCCCCTCCTGAGTTAACGAATGGGAGTGTCCGCACGCGATTTCAAGCGCACCGCCGCTATGACGTCGGGCGGGGATCCGCGGGCGGCGCGCAGGCGTATTGAGTCGGAAGAGGAATGGACTCCACGGGGCGCTTCGTTGAACATCCGCCCGAGTCGGAGTAAATTGGCAGCGACCAGCTCGGGAGGTTGCGATGTTGAAGAACGTCCTGTTCGACATCATCCGCCAGGAAAAGCGGGAGGTCGAGGAGCGGCTGGAGGAGGAGGGGCGGCGCCCGTCCCCCGATGGCCGCAAGATCACGGCGTTGCGCAGGGAGGCGATGACCTTGCGCCGGGAACTCGACCACTTCCCGGACGTGTGACGCCACGGGTGCGGGCGGTGGTGGGCCCGTGCGATGGTCGCGTCCGGGCGCCCGGTCCCCACCCAGCGTCCGGCCCCCACCCTGCGCCCGGCGCCCGACCACCCCCCGGCCTGGTCCATTCTATGGGCCATCCCTCCGGGTCTATGGGCCATCCCTCCGGGCCATCCCGTCGCGGGACCCGAGGCGGGGGCCGGCGCGCCCGCGGCTCCCCCTCAGCGGAAGACCACCGTGCGGTTGCCGTTGAGCAGGACGCGGTGCTCGACGTGGTATTTCACGGCGCGCGCCAGCACGACGTTCTCGATGTCGCGGCCGATCGCCACGAAGTCCTCCGCGGTCATCGAGTGGTCGACCCGCTCCACCTCCTGCTCGATGATCGGTCCCTCGTCGAGGCCGGAGGTGACGTAGTGGGCGGTGGCGCCGATCAGCTTCACGCCGCGGGCGTAGGCCTGCTGGTAGGGCTTGGCGCCGCGGAAGCTGGGCAGGAAGGAATGGTGGATGTTGATGGCCCGCCCGGCCAGCCGCTCGCACAGACCCGGTGAGAGCACCTGCATGTAGCGGGCGAGCACCACCAGATCGATGGACTCCTGCTCGATGATCTCCCACAGCCGCTCCTCCTGCTGCGCCTTGGACTCGGGCGTCACCGGCAGGCAGTGGAACGGAATGTTGTGCCACGCCGCGAGCTGGTAGAAGTCGCGGTGGTTGGACACGATCGCCGGGATCTCGATCGGCAGGTAGCCGATGCGGTAGCGGTACAGCAGGTCGTTCAGGCAGTGGCCGAACTTCGACACCATGATCAGCACGCGCTGGCGCCGCGACGCGTCGTGCAGTTTCCACGTCATCCGGAAGGGGTCGCCCACGGTCTCCCGGAAGGCCGCTTCCAGGGTGGCCTGGTCGGGGGCGGCGGCACCGCGCGAGAAATGGATGCGCAGAAAGAACAGACCGCTGGCGCGATCGCCGAACTGGGCGCTGTCGATGATGTTGCAGTCGCGCGCGGCCAAGAAGCCGGACACCGCGAAGACGATGCCGACGGTGTCGGGGCAGGAAACGGTGAGGATGTGTTCGGTGCCGGGGTCTGACATGCGGTTTCGCGGCTGCGGTCGTGGCGGGGGGACATCCCCCTATCATGATTGGGCGGGCGTTGCACCCGCGCTGTGGGCATGGCGGCGGCGCCGCCATTGCATCGTGGACTCGGCGATAAGTGAAGGGCGTTAACGAATTTCAACCCTTGATCGGGTAGGGTCGGCGCGCTTTGACCGCCTCTTCGGGGAAATGGGTATGATCAAGGGATTGAGCATCCGCGCAAAGATCGGCGTTATTCTCGCCATCAGCCTGGTCGGGCTGGGCGTCGTCGTTGCCGTCGCCTTGGCGACCCTGCGCGGCCAGATGATGGAGGACCGCCAGGACAAGGTGCGCAATCTGGTGGAGGTGGCCTACACGCTGGTCGGCCACTACGAGGCCGAGGTCCGCGCCGGCCGCCTGGCCGAGCCCGAGGGCAAGGCGGCGGCGCTGTCGGCCCTGTCGGCCCTGCGCTACAGTGGCAACGAGTACTTTTTCGTGCTGGACCCGAGCGGCCTGATCAGGGCCCACGGCGACAACCCGAAGCTGGTCGGGCAGAACCTGTCCAAGACGCCCGACCCCAACGGCGTGTTCTTCGTCCAGGCGATGCTGGACGCCGCGCGCGCCAACCCGCAGGGGGGCTTCGCCGCCTATTCCTGGCCGAAGCCGGGCGACCCGTCGAAGACGGCGATGCCCAAGCTGAGCTTCGTGCGTTCCTTGGCGCCGTGGGACTGGGTGGTGGTGTCCGGCATCTACATCGACGACGTCGACACCGCGTTCGGCGCGGTGGCCTGGCAGCTGGTCGGCATCGGGGCGCTGATCATGGCGCTGGGCGTCGCCGCCACCATGCTGGTCGGCCGGGCCATCCTGCGCCCCATTCCGCCGATGCAGGCGGTGATCGCCGCGGCCAGCGCCGGCGATCTCAGCGGCGAGGCGGTGATCGACGGCAACGACGAGGTTGCTGCCATGGCCCGGGACTTCAACGGCCTTATCGGCACCTTGCGGCAGAGCATCGCCCGGGTCGGCGAGGCCAGCGCCTCGGTGGCCTCCGCCTCGGTCGAGCTCACCTCCTCGGCGGCCTCGATGAGCCGCAACGCCGAGCAGATGAACGAGCGCACCGACGGCATCAGCGAGGCGGTGAACGGCGTGGCCGGGGCGGTGCAGGACCTGTCCAGCATCGCCGAGGAGCTTGCCGCCAACTCCGAGGCGGTGGCCGCCGCCGCGGAGCAGATGGGGGCGTCCATCTCCGAGGTGTCGCGCCACGCCGCCGACAGCTCCCAGGTGGCGCACCGTGCGTCCGCCGCGGCCCAGCAGGCGGGCGAGGTGCTGGACGGCGCGGAAGGGGCGATCCGCGAGGCGGTCGAGAACATCCGCGAGATGGCCCGTGCGTCCAACGAGATCGGCGCGGTCATCAAGGTGATCTCCGACATCGCCGGCCAGACCAACCTGCTGGCGCTCAACGCCACCATCGAGGCGGCGCGCGCCGGCGAGGCCGGCAAGGGCTTCGCGGTGGTCGCCACGGAGGTGAAGAACCTGGCGACCCAGTCGGCCAAGGCGACGGAGGAGATCGAGCGCAAGATCACCGCCACCCAGGCCCAGACCGACCGCAGCGTCGCCTCCATCGACCAGGTTGCCGCGATGATGGAGCGGGTGGCCGGTGCCATCGCCTCGATCAACGAGGTGATCGGCCAGATCGATGCGATCGCCGCGTCGATCGCCCACGAGGTCAAGCAGCAGAGCGCCACCACCGCCGAGATCGGCCGCAACGTCTCCCAGGTCGCCACCGCCGCCAAGGAGGTCGCCAAGGACACCGCGCAGACGTCCGGCCAGGCCATGGTGGTGAAGGAGGCGGTCGAGTTCCTGGGCCGGGTCGCCGGCGACACCGCCGCGGGTGCGTCGCAGACCTCCGAGGCGGCCGGCGAGCTGGGGCGCCTGGCCACCGATCTGGACGGGCTGGTGGCGCGCTTCCGCCTGACCGCCTGACCGCCTGAGGGGGCCCGGCTGAACCGGGCGCCGGCGGGGGTGGGGCGGCGGGGCTACGCCCGCCGCCGCTCCACCGGGGGGGCGGCGTCGGCAAGCCCGCGCGGGCGGCGGTCCGGCGGGCTGACGATGCCACCGGAGACCACCAGCTTGAGCCCGTCCTCCACCGGCATGTCCAGCACCACGACCTCGCGCCGCGCCATGATCACCAGATACCCGGCGGTGGGCGGCGCGCAGGGGATGAAGACGTTGACCATCTCCTCGCTCGACACCCGCTGCACCTCGGGATGGGCCGGGCCGGTGATGAAGCCCAGCGACCACAGGCCGTGGCGCGGGTACTCGACCATCACCACCTCGCGGAAGGCGGTGGACTTGTTGGCGAGGATGGTCTCCACGATCTGCTTGGTGGCGCCGTAGACTCCGCGCACCACGGGCATGCGCCCCACCACCCCCTCGCCGACCCGCAGCATCAGCCGCCCGACATAGCCGGCGGCGAAGGCGCCGATCAGCGTCAGCACGACGATCAGCACCGCCACGCCGATGCCCGGCAGCGAGAACGGGAGGTACTCCTCGGGGTTGTAGCCGGCGGGGATGAGCGGCCGCACCGTGCCGTCGATGAAGGTGAGGAACCACCAGCCGAGATAGACGGTGATGGCGATCGGCGCGGCGACCAGGACGCCGGCCAGGAAGTAGGCCCGCAACCGCCCCATCAGGCCGATCCCTTCGCGCCGATGCGGCCGGGGCGGCGGCGGGCCCTGGTCGGCGCTGTTCTCACTGGTGTCCACGCGTGTCCCCGAAACGGTGTGCGGCGCGACATAGTGGACCAGGAACCCGCCGTTCCTCAACGGTCTTTCCGGTGGGCGGCGGTCGGCCCGCGGTGCCACCGCGTGGCTCGGCCGGTCGGCCGATCCGCCGAGAGGGCTATGGCGGAACCGCCGCCCCGCGGCAACATTGGACGATCATGACCGACGTCCCGCGCCTGCTGTCCCTCGCCACCGCGTTGCCCCCCCATCGGCTCGACCAGGAGGAGGCCCTGGCCGCGGCGCGCGCCATCTATGGACCCCGCCTGCGCGATTTCGAGCGGCTGGCGCCGGTGTTCCCCAACGCCGGCATCGCCACCCGCTACGCCTGCCGGCCGTTGGCCTGGTACCTCGAGGCGCATGGCTGGCCGGAGCGCACCGCCGCCTTCGAGGCGGCGGCCTTGGATCTGCTGGAACAGGCCGCGCGGCTGGCCTTGGCGCGGGCCGGACGGGCCGCGGCCGACGTGGACGCCATCGTCTGCGTCACCACGACCGGCATCGCCACGCCGAGCCTCGAGGCCCTGCTGCTCGACCGCATGGGCTTGCGTCCCGACACCCTGCGCCTGCCGGTGTTCGGCCTGGGCTGCGCCGGCGGGGTGCTGGGGCTGGGGCGGGCGGCGCTCCTGGCCCGCGCCATGCCGGGGGCGACGGTGCTGCTTCTGGTGGTGGAGCTGTGCACCCTGGCGTGCCGCACCGCCTCGGCGACGCCGACCGACGTGGTCGCCAGCGCGCTGTTCGCCGACGGCGCCGCCGCCGCCGTGGTGCGCGCCGCGAACGGCCGGGACGCGGCCAGCGGCGACCCGGCGCCGGCGCTGGTCGGGCAGGGCGAGCACACCTGGCCGGGCACCCGCCGGGTGATGGGCTGGCGGGTGGAGGAGGACGGCTTCGGCGTGGTGTTCTCCCAGGATATCCCGGCGCTGGTCCGCGACCGCCTGCGCCCGGTCGCCGACGCCTTCCTGGCGCGTCACGGGCTGACCGTCGGGGCCCTTTCCGGCCTGGTCTGCCACCCCGGCGGGGCCAAGGTGCTGGACGCCCTGGGCGCGGCGTTCGCGCCGCTCTCCGACGGGCTGGAGGACGCCCGCGCGGTTCTCCGCGCCTGCGGCAACATGTCCGCCCCCAGCGTCCTGTTCGTGCTGGAACGGCGGCTGGCGACGGGGCTGAGGGGGCGGCACCTGATGACCGCGCTGGGCCCGGGCTTCACCGCCGGCCTGCTGCTGCTGGAAGGGCCGGCGTGACGGTGGGGTGGCCGCAGGCCGTCGTCCTGCTGGTCGCCCTCCAGCGCCTGGGCGAACTGGCGCTGGCACGGCGCAACACGGCCCGCCTCCTGGCCGGCGGCGCCCACGAGGCCGGGGCCGGACACTACCCGCTGTTCGTCGCGCTTCATACCGGCTGGCTGGTCGCCCTGTTCACGCTGACGCCCGCCGGCACGGTTCCGGACGGGGCGCTGCTGGCGCTGTTCGCGGCCCTGCAGGCGGGGCGGCTGTGGGTGATCGCCGCGCTGGGGCCGTATTGGACGACCCGGGTGGTGACCCTGCCGGGTGCGCCGCTGGTGCGCCGCGGCCCCTACCGCTGGCTGCGCCATCCCAACTACTGGATCGTCGCCGGCGAGCTGGCCGTGCTGCCCCTGGCGTTCGGCCAGGTGTGGCTGGCGGTCGCCGCCAGCCTGGCCAACGCGCCCCTCACCCTGCACCGCATCGCGGTCGAGGAGCGCGCCCTGGCGCCGCGTCCGGACGAGGACCCGGTCAGGTCAGGGCGAAGCAGAGGGTCGTGAGGGCCAGGGCGATGGCCGCGCCGTCGACGTGGTTGGGAAAGGCGTACCAGAACGGGTCGGCGCCGACCGGGGTGGGGCGCGGTCCCGATCCGTCGGCCTCGTCCAGCCACAGGCCGGCGGGCAGGCCGCCGTTGGCGCGCTCGGCGACGGCGCCCGACACATGGGCCATGGCGACGGCGAGATAGCAGAACTTCACGAAGCCCAGCACGTAGGCGAAGGCGCCCCCGGCCTCGCCGACGCGATCGGTGGCGCCGGTCGCGGCCACCGCGGTGGCCATGGCGATGGCGGCGGCCAGTGGGATCGCCACCACCGACAGCAGGCGCTGGGTGTCGACCTGGTCGGCGCGGGGAACGGACTTGAACATCGGGCGGCTCCGTCGCTCGTGGAGGTCCCGTTGTCCGGTCCGCCGGGTTAATGGTGCGTTAGCGTCCCCGTTTGGTCACAGCCGGCACCGCCCTCCACCGCGCCGGAAGCGGTGCCCGGAAGCGGTGCCGGTTGGCCCCCGGCGACCGCTCGGCTATCCTCGGCGAGCCGGGGGCGGCGGACCGGGCCGCCCGCCCCGCCACCCCGTGTTCGCCACCCCGTGTTCGCCGACCCTCTTGCCGAGGAGCCGACCCGTCATGCCCGAGGCCGCGGCCGCGTCGCTGGATGGCATCGCCCTTCTGAAGCCGCTGGCGCCGGCCGAGCGCGCCGCCGTGGCCCGGCAATGCCGCTGGCGCCGCTTCGGGGCCGGCGATCCTGTGCTGGACCAGGCCGCGGAAGGGCGCGACGTCTGCTTCGTCGTCGAAGGGCGGGTGCGGGTGGTGAATCACGCTGCCAGCGGGCGCGAGATCAGCTTCGACGACATCCCCGCCGGCGGGCTGGTGGGGGAGATGGCGGCCATCGACGGCCAGCCCCGGTCGGCCTCGGTGGTCGCCGTGGACGACGGCACGCTGATCGCCCACCTCGCCGCGGGACCGTTCCGCGCCCTGGTCACCGGCCGCCCGGACCTCGCCCTGGCCGTCATGGAACGGCTTGCCGGCATCGGCCGCCGCACCACCGAGCGCGTCGTCGAGCTGAGCACGCTGGGCGCCAACAACCGGGTGCACGCCGAACTGCTGCGTCTGGCCCGCCGCGCCCCGGACCCCGGCTCCGGCCCCGGCCCGATCATCGATCCCGCGCCGCTGCACGGCGACATCGCCGCCCGCGTCAGCACGACGCGGGAGACGGTGGCCCGCGTGCTCAACGAGCTCGCGCGCGACGGTGTCGTCGAACGGCGCGGCCATGCCCTGGTGATCCACGACCTCGCCCGGCTCGCGGCGATGGTCGAGCACGTCCGAGGCGGTCTCTAGGCCCGGCCGCCGCCGGCGCGCCTGCGACATCGTGTCCCGTGCTTGACGGGCGGGGATGCGCTTTGCTTTTGTGCAAAGGTTAGGAGCTTCCGCGGAGGTAGGAGAACGTCTCCCATGCCGGATCTGCTGCCGCCCTGCGTCCCGCGCCTGCTCACCAACCCGCACGCCGACCGGGACCGCCCCTACGGCCCGTCGGAGCGCGCGATCCTCAGCCGGGCCGCCTTCGACGAGGTGCGGGCCGAGGTGACGGCCTGGCCCGGCTATGCCCCGACGCCGCTGCGCAGCCTCAAGGGGCTGGCCCGGGCGGCGGGCCTCGACCGGCTGTGGTACAAGGACGAGAGCGCGCGCTTCGCTCTCGGCAGCTTCAAGGCGCTGGGTGGCGCGTACGCCGTGCTGCGCCTGCTCATGCGCCAGGTGTCGGCCACCGCGCCCGGCGTGCCGGTGACCGCGCTGGACCTCGTCGTCGGCCGCTATGGCCGGATCACCCGCACCATCACCGTCGCGACCGCCACCGACGGCAACCACGGCCGGTCGGTCGCCTGGGGGGCCCAGGTGTTCGGCTGCCGCTGCGTCGTCTATGTCCCCGCCGCCTGCTCCGAGGGCCGGCGCGCGGCCATCGCACGCTACGGCGCCACGGTCGTGGCGGTCGACGGGCTCTACGACGACGCGGTCCGCCGTGCCGCCGGCGATGCCGCGGCCCATGGCTGGACGGTGGTGTCCGACACCTCCTACCCCGGGTACATGGACATCCCCCGCGACGTCATGCAGGGGTACACCTTGATGGTCGAGGAGGCGATCGAGCAGCTTCCCGCCAGCGAGCGGCCCACCCACGTCTTCGTGCAGAGCGGAGTCGGGGCGCTGCCCGCCGCCGTGTGCGGCCATCTCTGGGAAACCTGGGGGCGCGGCCGGCCGCGCTTCGTGGTGGTGGAACCCGAGCGCGCCGACTGCCTGTTCCGCAGCACCGAGGCGGGGCGGCCGGTGCCGACCCTGGGGCCGCTGGACACCGTCATGGCCGGGCTGGCGTGCGGCGAGGTGTCCCTGCTGGCGTGGGCGATCCTGGAGCGCGGGGCCGACGCCGTCATGACCATCCCCGATGCCGCGGCGGTGGCGACCATGCGCCTGCTGGCCGAAGGGCGGGGCGGCGACCGCCCGGTGGTCGCCGGCGAATCCGGTGCGGCCGGCCTCGCCGCCGTGCTGTGCGCCTTGCAGCATCCCGACACCGGCGCGGAGCTGGGCCTGTGCCCGGACGCGCGCGTCCTGGTGTTCGGGACCGAGGGCGCCAGCGATCCCGCGGTCTACGAGGCGCTGGTGGGCCGCTCCGCGGCGGCGGTGGACGGCGCCTGAGCACACCCGGCGCCGCACCGCGGTCGCTGGACGGCCGCCGGACGGCCGCCGCGTCCGGCAATAAATCCTCTCCCACCGTGTTGGTTCCGGCAACGGGGTGTCATCCGTGCAGCCCCGAAAGACCAAGACGTGGGAGGACCGCTGGATGCGCATCGCCATTGCCCCGCTGACCGGAGCGCCCGAGGGCGCCGCCGCCACCCTGTCGCGGCTGGAGGAGCGGGCCTGCGCGGCGGCGGCGGCGGGCGCCGACCTGCTGCTGCTGCCGGCCCTGTTCCTGTGCGGCGGCGAGGGTGCGCGGGACCGCTGCGAGCCGTTCGACGGGCCGTCGCTGCACGCCGCCTGCCGGGCCGCCGGGGCCGCCGGCGTGGCGATCCTGTTCGGGTTCGCCGAGCAGGCCGGAGGTGCCGTCTACAACGCCGCGGCCTTCGTCGGCGCCGACGGGGCGCCGCTGGGCACCTACCGCCAAGCCCATCTCGGGCCCGGCGAGAAAGGGAGCTTCGCCGCGGGCCAGGGACTCCCCGCCCTGGCCCGGGTGGCCGACCTGACGGTGGGCGCGCTGATCGGCTGCGACGCCGAGTTTCCGGAGCCGGCCCGCGACCTGGCCTTGCGCGGCTGCGACCTCGTGGCGGTCCTGGACGGGCCCCACGAGAGCGGCGGCGCGTCGCTGCTGCTGCCGGCGCGGGCGTGCGAGAACCGGATGTTCGTGGCCCGGGTCGCCGGCGGCGGGGGGCGGCTCTACGGCCCCGACGGGGCGGTGCGGGCGCTTGCCGCCCGCACCGGGCTGATGCTCGCCGACGTCGATGGCGCGGCGCGGCGGGACGCCAGCCGGGCGATGGACTACCTCGGCGAACGGCGTCCCGCGCTGTACGCGCGCCTGGCCGAGCGGAACCCCGGCGCGGCGACCCGCGGGACCTCCTAGAGCTGCTTCATGATCCGCGCCTCGAGCACCAGCTGCTCCACCCCGTGGGCGGTCTGGTGCGCGGTGGTGCGCACGGTCACGGCGAGGTTCTGGCGTGCGGCCAGGGCCAGCGACTCGTTGAGATTGGCGATGGCTTGGCGCACCGACTGCGCGAGGTCTTCATCGGTCATGGGGGCTCCTGAAACAAGTGGTCGGTTGGGGGCCGCTGCGAGAAAGGATAAAATGCGGGTAACCCTCTCTTAATCAGTGTTTGCCACCCTCCGGCGGTATTCGAAGGGTCGGTTCTCGGCCCTTTCGCTGCCGTCCGTCCCCGGCGCGCCGTGCGCCGGACGGAACGACAACCTGAAAGACCCTCGGGGACGCATCATGGATGATCTGCTCAGTGAGTTTCTGACGGAAACAAACGAAAACCTCTCGGTGCTCGACGTCGAGCTGGTTCGGCTGGAGCAGAACCCGAACAATCCCGAGCTGCTTTCCAACATCTTCCGTCTCGTCCACACGATCAAGGGGACCTGCGGGTTCCTCGGCCTGCCGCGCCTGGAGAAGGTGGCGCACGCCTCCGAGAACGTTCTCGGCAAGTTCCGCGACGGCGAACTGACGGTCACCGCCGAGGCGGTGTCGCTGATCCTCAAGGCGCTGGACACCATCAAGGGGCTTCTGGCGGTGCTGGAGGCGACCGAGGCCGAGCCGCCGGGCGACGATCTTCCGCTGATCGCCCGCCTGAACGAGTGCGCCGACGGCAAGCTGCCGGCGATCCCGCCGGTCGGCGCCGCGCCGCCGCCGCCGCCGCCCGCGGCCCCGGCGCCGGGCAAGGCCGCCGCCGCCGCTCCGGCCGCGGCGCCCGCTCCCGCCTCCTCGGGCGATGGCCAGGTGTCGCTGGAGGAGCTCGAGGCGCTGTGGAACTCGACGCCGGGTCCCGCCGACGCGGCCCCGGCCGCGGCGCCGGCCGCTTCCGGCACCGCGCTGGCGCCGGTCGCGCCGGAGCCCGCGCCGGTCGACGAGCCGGCCCAGGAGCTGGCGGTCGCCGACGCGCAGCCCGCCGCCGCCCCCTCGAAGATGCCGGTGCCGGCCGCCGCCCAGGCGCAGAACAACGACGAGCGCGATCAGCCCAAGGAGTCGGCGGTCGCCGCGCAGACCATCCGCGTCAACGTCGACCTGCTCGAGAACCTGATGACCATGGTCTCGGAGCTGGTGCTGACGCGCAACCAGCTTCTGCAGATCCTGCGCTCCCAGAAGGAGAGCGAGTTCGCCGCCCCGCTGCAGCGTCTCAACCACGTGACCTCGGAGCTGCAGGAAGGCGTCATGAAGACGCGCATGCAGCCGATCGGCAACGCCTGGGCCAAGCTGCCCCGTCTGGTGCGCGACCTCGCCCACGAACTGGGCAAGAAGATCGACCTGCAGATGCTGGGCGCCGACACCGAGCTCGACCGCCAGGTGCTGGAGCTGATCAAGGACCCGCTGACCCACATGGTCCGCAACTCCGCCGATCACGGGCTCGAGGTGCCGGCGGACCGGGTCAAGACCGGCAAGACGGAGACCGGCCGCATCACCCTCAACGCGTACCACGAGGGCGGCCACATCATCATCGAGATCCAGGATGACGGCAAAGGCCTGGCCATCGACAAGATCAAGGCCAAGGCGCTGCAGAACGGCATCACCAGCGAGGCCGAGCTGGCCGCGATGTCGGACCAGCAGATCATCCAGTTCATCATGAAGCCCGGCTTCTCGACCGCGGCCAAGGTGACCAGCGTGTCGGGCCGCGGCGTCGGCATGGACGTGGTCAAGACCAACATCGAGAAGATCGGCGGCACGATCGAGATCAAGTCGAAGCAGGGCATCGGCTCGACCTTCGTCATCAAGATCCCGCTGACCCTGGCCATCGTCTCGGCGCTGATCGTCGAGTGCGCCGGCGAGCGCTTCGCCATCCCGCAGATCTCGGTGGTCGAGCTGGTGCGCGCCGCCCAGGACAGCGAGCACACCATCGAACGCCTCAAGGGCACGCCGGTGCTGCGCCTGCGCAACCGCCTGCTGCCCCTGGTGTCGCTGCAGGAGCTGCTGCGGCTGGAGGACGTGGAGGGCAAGCCGAGGACCGACGACGAGACCTTCATCGTCGTCACCCAGGTCGGCACCTACACCTTCGGCATCATGGTCGACCGCGTCTTCGACACCGAGGAAATCGTCGTCAAGCCGGTGGCGCCGATCCTGCGCCACATCGAGATGTTCTCGGGCAACACGATCCTCGGCGACGGCTCGGTCATCATGATCCTCGATCCCAACGGCATCGCCACCGCGACCGGCGAGATCGCCATGGGCAGCGAGACGGTGACCAAGGAGGCCATGGCCGTCCAGGCCTCGCGCAACGAGGACAAGATGGCGCTGCTGCTGTTCCGCGCCGGGCACGGCGCGCCCAAGGCGGTTCCGCTGTCGCTGGTCGCCCGCCTCGAGGACGTCGACCTTGCGCAGGTCGAGCTGTCCAACGGCCTTCCCGTGGTCCAGTATCGTGGCAAGCTGATGCCGCTGGTCCCCATCGACCCCGCCTTCGTGTTGGGCAGCGAGGGGCGCCAGCCGGTGCTGGTGTTCGCCGACGGCGACCGGTCCATGGGCCTGATCGTCGAGGAGATCGTCGACATCGTCGAGGAGAAGCTGATGGTGCAGCTCGCCGCCGACCGGCCCGGCCTGATGGGCTCCGCCATCATCGCCGGCAAGGCGACCGAGGTGATCGACGCGGGCTTCTTCCTGACCCAGGCCTACAAGGACTGGTTTGGCTCGTCCTCCGACGCCTTCGAGGAGGAGAAGCTGCAGCGCGTTCTGCTGGTCGACGACAGCCCGTTCTTCCGCAACCTGCTGACCCCGCTGCTGTCGGTCGCCGGCTACGAGGTCACCGCGGTGGAGAACGCCAACGAGGCGTTGGCGCTGTGCGAGGCGGGCGAGCAGTTCGATGTCATCGTCTCCGACATCGAGATGCCCGGCATGAGCGGCTTCGAACTCGCCCAGGCGATCCGCCAGGGCTCGCGCTGGCAGGACGTCCCGCTGGTGGCGCTGTCGAGCCACGCCACGCCGCGCGACCTCGACCGCGGCCGCCAGGCGGGCTTCACCGACTACGTCGCCAAATTCGACCGTGACGCCCTGCTGTACACTCTCCAGCAGACCCTCTCCGAACAAAAAGGTGCCGCATGAGCGCGAAGGCCAGGGTTCCAGCCAAGAAGTCCAAAGGCGACGAGGTCAGCTCCGGGGGCAGCCAGGACTACGTCACCATGACCATTGCCGACCAGATGTTCGGCATTCCGGTCCTCCAGGTGCAGGACGTCCTCGGCAACCAGCGGATCACGCGGATCCCGCTGGCGCCGCCCGAGGTCGCGGGGTCGTTGAACCTGCGCGGGCGCATCGTCACCGCCATCGACGTCCGCCTGCGCCTCAGCCTGCCCGGCCGCGCCAAGGACAGGGTGGGCATGAGCATCGTCGTCGACCTGCGCGGCGAGCTCTACAGCCTGATGGTCGACAGTGTCGGCGAGGTGCTGAGCCTGTCCAACGACGACTTCGAGCGCAACCCCGCGACCCTGGACCCTCGCTGGCGCGAGGTGTCGACCGGCATCTACCGGCTGAACGGGCAGTTGATGGTGGTTCTCGACGTTCCGCGACTGCTAAACTTCACCACCATGGAAGCGGCGTGACGGTGCGGCTGGTGCCGCACCGCCAACGACAGTCGGGGCGTATCCAATGAAATCCTGTTTGGTGGTCGACGACAGCCGGGTGGTGCGCAAGGTCGCGCGGAAGATCCTGGAAGAGCTCCAGTTCTCCTGCAGCGAGGCGGAGGATGGCAAGCAGGCCATGGAGGTCTGCGCCGGCGGAATGCCCGATGCCATCCTGCTCGACTGGAACATGCCGGTGATGACCGGAATCGAGTTCCTGCGGCGCCTGCGCAAGATGAGCGGTGGTGAAAAGCCGAAGGTCGTGTTCTGCACGACCGAGAACGACCTGGCGCATATTCAGGAGGCGCTGTCGGCGGGGGCCAACGAGTACATCATGAAGCCCTTCGACAGCGACATCATCCAGACGAAGTTCGAGCAGGTGGGGCTGCTCTAGCGGCTCTCCCGTCCCGGTCGGTCCCGGGCCCCCCGGGGCCCGGGGACCAGGACGAACGCGTCACGTCAACCGGCGGGTCCGCCCGCCGTTCTTGGAAAGGTCCGCCGCAAGAATGTCCGACAGCTTCCGAAGCTCCGCCGCCGGCTCGCCGGCACGACCGTCCGGCACCGACCCGTACCGGGTGATGGTGGTCGACGATTCGGCGGTGATCCGCGGGCTGCTGACCCGGGCGCTCGAGGGCGACGCGGAGATCAGGGTGGTGGCGTCGGTGGGCGACGGCCAGATGGCGATCAACTCGCTCCAGCGCAACACCATCGACGTCGTCGTCCTCGACATCGAAATGCCGGTGATGGATGGCCTCACCGCCATCCCCAAGCTGCTGGCGGTGGCGCCGCAGGTGAAGATCATCATGGCGTCGACGCTGACGCTCCGGGGCGCCGACGTCTCCATGCGGTGCCTGCAGGCGGGGGCGGCCGACTACATTCCCAAGCCGACCTCGACGCGCGAGGTCGGCAACGCCGCCGACTTCAAGCGCGAGCTGGTCTCCAAGGTGAAGGCGCTGGGCGGCGCGGCGCGGCGCGCGGGATCGCGTTCGCGCGGCGAGATGCGGCCGCTCACACCGGTCCGCCCGGTGGGCGGCGGTCCGGCCACGGTCGGCGCCACCACCCTGCGCCCGCGCGAGCCGGCGACGGTCACGGTCCGCCCGGCGGCGGCGGCCCCGCCGCGGCCCGACGTGATCGCCATCGGCAGCTCCACCGGCGGACCGCAGGCGCTGTTCGAGGTGCTCGCCCACATGAAGGGCGGCGTCACCCAGCCGATCCTGATCACCCAGCACATGCCGGCCACCTTCACCACCATCCTGGCCGAGCACATCTCCCGCCAGTGCGGCCTGGTGGCCGCCGAGGCGAAGGACGGCGAGCCCATCGTGGCGAACCGCTGCTACGTCGCCCCCGGCGACTTCCACATGCTGGTGGCCAACCGGGGCGGCACCAACGTCGTCCAACTCACCAAGGACCCGCCGGAGAACTTCTGCCGGCCGTCGGTCGAGCCGATGATGCGCTCCATCGTGCGGGCCTACGGTGCCCGCAAGGTGTTCGCCTGCATCCTCACCGGCATGGGACAGGATGGGCTGAAGGGCTGCACCGAACTGGTCAACCAGGGCGGCACGCTGATCGCCCAGGACGAGGCGTCCAGCGTCGTCTGGGGCATGCCGGGAGCCGTGGCGCAGGCCGGCCTGTGCACCGCGGTTCTTCCACTGAAAGAAATCGGGCCTTACATCCGCAAGTTTGCGTTGAGGACGGCAGCATGAGGGTCGAAGACTTCGACATGTTCGCCACCTTGCTGAAGCAACGCTCCGGCCTGGTGTTGACCAAGGACAAGGCGTACCTGCTCGAGTCGCGGCTGATGCCCGTCGCGCGCAAGTGGAATATGAAGGGGCTGGACGAGCTGGCGTCGACCGTCCGCACGCGCAAGGATGAAGCGCTGTTGCGCGACATCACGGACGCGATGACGACCAACGAGTCCTCGTTCTTCCGCGACACCAAGCCGTTCGACCAGTTCCGCACCGTGGTTCTGCCGCGTGTGCTGGCGGCGCGCGCCACCAAGCGGCAGTTCCGCATCTGGTCGGCGGCCTGCTCCAGCGGACAGGAAGCCTATTCCCTGTCCATGCTGCTGCAGGACGAGGCCGCCAAGGTGGCGGGCTGGCGGATCGAGATCGTCGGCACCGACATCTCCACCGAAATGGTGGAGCGCGCCAAGGCCGGCATCTACACCCAGTTCGAAGTGCAGCGCGGCCTGCCCATCCAGATGCTGGTCAAGCATTTCAAGCAGATGGGCGACAAGTGGCAGATCAACCAGAACCTGCGCCAGATGGTCAGCTTCCGCGAGTGGAACCTGTTGCAGGACCTGGGCGGGCTGGGGCAGTTCGACATCGTCTTCTGCCGCAACGTGCTGATCTATTTCGATCAGCCGACCAAGCAGCGGGTGCTGGAATCGATCGCCCGGGTCATGCCGCCGGACGGCGTGCTGTACCTCGGCGGCGCCGAGACGGTTCTGGGGATCACCAACCGCTTCCGCCCGGTGGACGGGCAGCGCGGGCTCTACACCCTGGCCAACGGCCCGGGCTTCGACGCCGGCGGGCTGAAGGCGACGGGCTGAAGGCGACGCCTTGAAGGCCGCGAGTTTACGGGCGGCCGCCGAGTGGCCCCTCCCCCGGTCCGCCGGGGGAGGGGCGGGTGCTCACAGCAGGAACAGCGCCATCAGCACCAGCAGCACGATCACGCTGGCGATCCCGTAGGTCGAAAAGCGCGTGAACGCATGCCATTCCGTGGCGCGGTCGCGCACGAACTCCGGGCTCACGCGGGGATCCGCCGGAAAGTGCATGCCCTCGCCGTGACCGTTGTCGACTGCCGTCATCTACCCCTCCTCTGATTGATTTTTGCGCTGGATAGTGGAGCGCGCCGAGGGTTTCGGCAAGCCCTATCGCGGTGCCGGAACCATCAGGCAGGCCGCGCCGTCGACGCCCGCATCCCCCACCTCCACGCGATCGCCGCGCACCCGTGCCCGGCCCTCGGCCAGCAGGCGCACGGCGAGGGGATAGAGCCGGTGCTCGGCGGCGAGGACCCGCCGTCCCAGCGCCTGCGCGTCGTCTCCCGGCAGCACCGGCACGGCGGCCTGGGCCACGATCGGTCCCTCGTCCATCGCCGGGCGCACCAGGTGCACGGTGCAGCCGTGCACCCGCACCCCGGCGGCCAGGGCGCGGGCGTGGGTGTCCAGCCCCTTGAACGACGGCAGCAGGGACGGGTGGATGTTGACCAGCCGGTCCCGCCAGCGCTCCACGAACCCCTCCGACAGCAGGCGCATGAAGCCGGCCAGGCACACCATCTCGACCCCGGCCGCCTCGAGCGCACGGTCCATGGCCGCCTCGAAACCGGGCTTGTCGCCGGGAAAGCCGCGGTGGTCGACCACCACGCCGGGGATGCCCGCGGCCGTGGCGTGGGCAAGCCCCTCGGCGTCGGGCCGGTTGGACAGCACCAGCGCGATCGCGGCGGGGTAGGCGGGGTCGGCCGCCGCGTCGATCAGGGCCCGCAGGTTGCTGCCCCGTCCGGAGATCAGGACGCCCAGCTTCAGGCGGGCCATGCGGGTCCGGTCCCGGTGACGGCGACGCGGGGACCCTCCGCCGGGCTGGCGACGACGCGGCCGATCTCGAACACCGTTTCGCCGTGGGCCCGCAGGATGTCCGCGGCCTCGGCCGCGCGGTCCGGCGGGCACACCGCGACCATGCCGATGCCGCAGTTGAAGGTGCGGGCCATCTCCGTGGCCGACAGCCGGCCGGTGGACGCCAGCCAGCCGAACACCGGGGGCACCGTCCAGGCGGCGGCGTCCAGGGTCACGCCGAGTCCGTCGGGCAGGACGCGGGGGATGTTCTCGATCAACCCGCCGCCGGTGATGTGGGCGAGCGCCCGCACCGTGCCGGCCCGCACCGCGGCCAGCGCGGCTTTCACATAGATCCGGGTCGGCGTCAGCAGCGCCTCGCCCACCGTCCGCCCGGGCGCCCAGGGGGCGTCGTCGTGGTAGCCGAGGCCGGCCGTCTCCACGAGGCGGCGGACCAGCGAATAGCCGTTGGAATGGACGCCCGACGAGGCCAGGCCCAGCACCACGTCGCCGGCGGCGACCCCGGCCCCGGTCAGCACCTGGGCGCGCTCCACCGCCCCGACCGAGAAGCCGGCGAGGTCGTAGTCGCCGTGGCTGTACATCCCCGGCATCTCGGCGGTCTCGCCGCCCACCAGCGCGCAGCCGGCCTGGCGGCACCCCTCGGCGATGCCCGAGACGATGGCGCGCCCCGCCTCCACCTCCAGCTTGCCGGTGGCGAAGTAGTCGAGGAACAGCAGCGGCTCGGCGCCCTGGACAACGAGGTCGTTGACGCACATGGCGACGAGGTCGATGCCGACGGTGTCGTGCTTGCCCGCGGCGATGGCCACCTTTAGCTTGGTGCCGACGCCGTCGGTGGTCGAGACCAGCAGCGGGTCGGAGAAGCCGGCCGCCCGAAGATCGAACAGCGCGCCGAATCCGCCGAGTCCCGCGTCGGACCCGGTGCGCGCGGTGGATCGGGCAAGCGGCTTGATCGCGTCGACGAGCGCGTTGCCGGCGTCGATGTCCACGCCGGCCTCTTTGTAGGCGTCGGACGTGTTATTGGGCTGGGTGCTGATGGTATCCTCGCTTGGGCTGGGCTATATACCGGGCCAACGAAACGGGCCGAACATACTCGAATCGGAAGGCATTGCAATGCTCCACCGCCGCTGCCGGACCCTTTGGCCGGGCCTCGCCGCCGTCCTCGTGCTGGTCGCCGCGCTCGCCGCGCCGCACCCCGCGCGCGCCCAGGACGCCGCCGGCGATCCGGCCTTCACGGTGTCGGGGATCGACGTCGACGTGTCCGCCGGGGACGCCAGCGCCGCCCGCGACCGTGCCATCCAGGACGCCCAGCGCAAGGCGTGGACGACGCTGTACGGCCGCCTGGTCCCGGGCGGCGGAACGCCCCCGGCGGTGTCGGACGGCGACCTCTTCCGCCTCGTCCAGGGATTCGAGATCGCCAACGAGAAGGCCTCGGCCACCCGGTACGTCGGCACCTACAGCGTGCGCTTCCGGCCGCAGGCGGTGCGCGACATGCTGGCGGGAACCACCGCCACCTACGTGGAGCCGCCGACCCAGCCCCTGGTGGTGCTGCCGGTGACCGAGGTCGACGGCCGGCCCGTGCTGTGGGAGGACCGCACGGCGTGGCGCGAGGTCTGGGAGGCGCGCGAGCCGGGCGGCTCGCTGGTGCCCCTGGCGGTCCCCTACGGCGAGCTCGACGACATCGCCGCCGTCGGGGTGGGCGAGGCGCTGAACGGCGACGCCGCGGCCCTCGCCCGGATTGCCGGGCGCCACAACGCCGCCGGCGTCGTGGTCGCCAAGATCACCCTGCCGGCGGGCGGCGCCACCACCGCCGGCGACCTGACGGTGGAGATGACCCGCTACACCCCGGGCGGTGGCCGCGACCAGCAGACGGTCGCCGTGCGCGCCGACGCCGCCGACCGGCCCGAGGACGTGCTGAACCGCGCCGTGGTGCAGACCGCGGCGGCGATCGACGAGGCCTGGCGGCGTGACAACACGGTGTCCGCCGGGCCGGAGCAGAGCCTGACCGCGCGCATCCCGGTGGGGTCGCTGCAGGAATGGCTGGAGGCGCGCCGCCGCCTCGACGGCGTCGGTGCGGTGCGGCGGGCCGATGTGCTGTCGCTGTCCCGCGACGAGGCCACGGTGGCGCTGCACTACCGCGGCGACCTCGACACCCTGCGCACGGCCCTGGCGCGCCGCGACCTGTCGCTGGTCGAGCCGGCGCCGTCCGTCGTCCCGGCCGGGGTGCCGGCGGCGGCGGTTCCGCCCGCCGTGCCGGGCCAGCCGGCCGCCGCACCGGCCGCGCTGCCGGTCTGGACGATCCTGCTGGGCGGCCGCTCTGGTGCCGCTCCCCAGGGCGGGGCCGGCGGCGCGGCGGCGTACCCGCCGGCCGCTCCGGCGGGGTCGGGGATCGTCGGCACGCCGCTGCCGGCGCCGGGGTACCGCTGACGCGGCCCCCGTCCGACCGCCGAGGAGGGAGCGGCATCCGGTGAGCATACCCAACATCATCACCTTCGGACGGCTGCTGGCCGTGCCGCTGGCCGTCTACTGGATCCTCGCGGGCGATCTCGGCTGGGCGTTCTGGGTGTTCGTCGCGGCCGGCGTGTCCGACGCCCTCGACGGTGCCATTGCCCGCATGTTCCGGTCACGCACCATGCTGGGCGCCTATCTCGACCCGCTGGCCGACAAGGCGCTGCTGGTCAGCGTCTACGTCGCGCTGGGGCACATGGGCGAACTGCCGCTGTGGCTCGTCATCATGGTCGTGTTCCGCGACGCGATGATCGTCGGCGGGGTGCTGCTCCTGTACACGCTGAAGGAATCCCTGGCGATGCAGCCGCTGGGCATCAGCAAGGTCAACACCGCGGTGCAGATCGCGCTGGCGGCGGCGGTGCTGGCCCCGGCCGGCCTGTCCCTGCCGGAGCCGGTGTTCTACGGGGTCGACGTGGTGGCGGTGCTGGTGTGGGTCTGCGCCGCGACGACGGTGCTGTCGGGGGTGGCCTATGTCCTGCGGGGGCGGTCGCTGTTCGAGCGGCTGGGGGGGCTGTCGTGAACGCCGCGAAGCAGATCCGCTTCTGGTTGGTCGGCTTCGCCCTGTTCGTGGCGGCGCTCTGGTTGCTCTCGGGCATGCTGCTGCCCTTCGTCGCCGGCCTCGCCATCGCCTATTTCCTCGACCCCATGGTCGACCGGCTGGAGACGTGGCGCCTGCCGCGCTGGCTGGGCACGACGCTGGTGCTGCTGTCGTTCCTGCTTGTCCTGGTGGTCGTGCTGCTGCTGCTGGTGCCGCTGGTCCAGGCCCAGGTGGTCCAGCTCATCGACAGCCTGCCGGCCTACGCCGCCAAGCTGCGCGAGCGGGTGGAGCCGCTGGTGGAGCGGCTGGTCGCCGACATCTCGGCCGAGGACGTGGCACGGCTGCGCACCGCAGCCGGCGAGTACGCCGGCGACGCCGTGGTGTGGATCGGCCGCGTGCTGCGCACCATCCTGACCGGCGGGCTCGCCTTCTTCGACGTGCTCTCCGTCCTGTTCATCACCCCGGTGGTGGCCTTCTACCTGCTGCGGGATTGGGATCTCCTGGTCGCATCGGTCGACCGCTGGCTGCCGCGCATGCACGCCGACACCATCCGCGAGCAGGCGCGGGAGGTCGACGCCACCTTGGCCGGATTCCTGCGCGGGCAGGCCACGGTGTGCCTGGCGCTGGGCGGATTCTACGCGGTCGGCCTGTCGCTGGCCGGCCTCAGCTTCGGGTTGGTGATCGGGCTCCTGGCCGGCCTGCTCTCGTTCATTCCCTATGTCGGCACCCTGTTCGGCTTCGTCGCGTCGACCGGGCTCGCGCTGGTGCAGTTCGACGAGTGGTGGCGCATCGCCCTGGTGGTCGGCATCTTCCTGTTCGGCCAGGCGGTGGAGGGCAACGTCCTGACGCCGCGCCTGGTGGGGGAGCGGGTCGGGCTGCACCCGGTGTGGGTGATGTTCGCGCTGCTGGCCGGCGGCAGCCTGTTCGGGTTCCTCGGCGTCCTGATCGCCGTGCCGGTGGCGGCGGTGATCGGCGTGCTGACGCGGTTCGCGCTGCGCCAGTACCTGGACAGCCCGTACTACCGCGGCGTGCGCACTCCCGCCGGGTTGGCGGGGGAGCGGTGATCGACGTGGCCCAGCTGCCCCTCGACCTCGGCTTTCGGCCGGCCATGGGGGGCGAGGACTTCCTGGTGGCGGCCAGCAACGCCGACGCGGTCGCGTGGCTCGACCGCTGGCCGTCGTGGCCGGCGCCGGCGCTGACGGTGTGGGGGCCGGCGGGCTGCGGCAAGAGCCACCTGGCCCAGGTCTGGCGGGCGCGCAGCGGCGCCGGCCTGGTGCGGGCGCCGGACCTTCCCGGCGCCGACCTGCCGGCGCTGCTCGGCGCCACCGCGGCGCTGGCCGTCGACGACGCCGACCAGGTCGCCGGACGCAAGGGGCGGGAGCAGGCACTGTTCCACCTCTACAACATGGCGCGCGACGCCGGCGGCCATCTCCTGCTGCTGGCCCGCCAGCCGCCGGCCCGCTGGCGGGTGCGGCTGCCCGACCTGCGCTCGCGGGTCAAGGGCGCCCCGGCGGTGTCCGTCGCACCGCCCGACGACGCGCTGCTGGCGGCGGTGCTGGTCAAGCTGTTCGCCGACCGCCAGATCATGCCGAGCCAGGAGGTGGTGGCCTATCTGCTGGCGCGCATGGAACGCTCGCTGGACGCCGCGCGCCGGGTGGTGGCGGCGGTCGACCGGGCGTCGCTGGCGGCGCACCGGCGCATCACGGTGCCGCTGGTCCGCGCCGTGCTCGGCGAGATGAACGCGGCAAACGGTTCGCAACAGGGAGAGTGAGATGGATCTGGGACTCGCCGGGCGCCGCGCCCTCGTCTGCGCCGCCAGCAAGGGGCTGGGCAAGGCCTGCGCCATGGCGCTGGCGCGCGAGGGGGTGGCGGTGACCATCACCGCGCGCGGCCGCGACGCCCTGGAGGCGGCGGCGGCGGAGATCCGCGCGGCCACCGGGGCGACGGTGACCACGGCCCCCGGGGACATCGCCACCGACGGCGGGCGGGCGGCGGCGCTGGCGGCCTGTCCCGAGCCGGACATCTTGGTCAACAACGCCGGCGGCCCGCCGCCCGGCGATTTCCGCGACTGGGACCGCGACGCGTGGATCCGTGCCCTCGACGCCAACATGATCGCGCCGATCCTGCTGATCAAGGCGACGGTGGACGGCATGATCGGGCGCCGTTTCGGCCGGGTCGTGAACATCACCTCGGCGGCGGTGAAGGGGCCGATCCCCACCCTCGGCCTGTCCAACGGCGCGCGCGCCGGGCTGACCGGCTTCATCGCCGGCCTGTCCCGTCAGACCGTGGCCCACAACGTCACCATCAACAACCTGCTGCCCGGCCCCTTCGAGACCGACCGCCTGCGCGCGACCATGGAGGGCGCCGCCAAGGCCCAGGGCCGCCCGGTCGAGGAGATCATGGACGCCCGGCGTCTGACCAACCCGGCCAGGCGCTACGGCGACCCCGCCGAGTTCGGCAGCGTCTGCGCCTTCCTGTGCTCGGTCCACGCCGGCTACATGACCGGCCAGAACCTGGTGGTCGACGGCGGGAACTACCCGGGCACGCTCTGACCGCCCGCACCCGGCAGGGGGGGCGGGCGGGCGGGAGAGCGCGCGGACCGCGACGCATGGGCGGGCGCCGTTGATATCCGGGCGCGATGATGCCAGAGTTTCCCGGGGATGGCGGCCCGTCGTCGGGCGGCACGCGTCCGGCGCGAGGCGGCGCCGCATGCGCGCCACGGGTCCGGCCACCCCGGGAGGGGACGCCACCGTCCGAAGGGGCGTGGCGTCCGGGTGGCCGCCGGCGGGACGGCGGCGGGGGCGTTGGACACCGCGGGGGCCTGCCATCGCATGGACGAGGGTCGGTACGTCGACACACGCGTCACGTTTCCGCGGACGCACTACGACTTCAAGAGCCACCTCCTGGCGTCGTTGGTGGCGGGGCGGCCGCTGCCGGGCTACCTGCTCTACAGCGATCTCCGCGCGGCGCACGACTGGTTGGCGCTGTCGGTCGATGACGACGCGTTCCGCCGCGAGTCGTCCGCCGTCTTCGAGCGCATCGACACGGTGCTCGGGCACGGCGCCACCGCCGCGGCCGGCTACACGCTCCTGGCCTTCGGCGCCGGCGACGGCGAGAAGGAGGCGCGGTGCGCACGGGCGCTCGCCAACCGTGGCCTGCTGACGGAGTGCACCGTCGTCGACGTGTGCCCGTACCTCCTCCCGATCGCGCTGCAGGCCATCGCCGGCGCCCTGGGGGACAGCCCCGCACGCCTCAACGCCGTCGTGCCGCAGCCTCCCTACCTCGCGGCGCTCGACCGCATCCTGCCGGCGCGCCGCACCCCCCGGTGCCTGGTGCTGGCGGGGAACACCCTGGGCAACAGCGAAGAGGGCGCGCTGCTCGAAGGGCTGCGCAACGCCCTCAAGCACCATGATCTTCTGCTTGTCAATGTCAGGAAACAGTCCGGGACGCCGGTGGCCCTCGCGTCCTACGACACCGCGGCCAACCGGTCGCATGATTTCGGGCCGCTGCGGAAACTCGGGGTTCCCTACGATCCGGAGCGGATGGCTTACCGCCAGTCCGTCGGCCTGAGCGGGATCCCGGACACCGTGAGCGTCACCGCCACCTACGATGCCGTCGAGATCGACAGGACGGTGTTCCGGAATTCAACCCTGTCGGTCGTTCATTATTACGACGAGGCGTCCTTTCAGCGTCACCTCGAGGGATGCCTGGGCGTCGCCACTCTTTGCAAGGAGTCGACGGAACATTCAATCACGTTGCTGATGGAAAGAGGGTGACGTGGCCGACTCCCAGCCGGCCGCGCCGGTTTCCTCCTATGCGCCGAAGTCCCGCCTGTCGGGAATCGCCGCGGTGTTCTTGTGGTCGTTCGCGGCCCCGATCGTCTCGGTGGTCAAGGGAGACATACCGTTCTCGGTGTTTGCGACGATTCCGGTCGCCGTGGCGTGGTGCTTGTTCGCCGTCCTGGTGCTGTGGGATCGCCGCGCCTTCGTTCGTTGCGTGAAGAACCTATCGGGCAAGCAAGTCTCTGTGCTTGCCATGAGTGGGGCCCTGCTCGCCGGATACGAGATATTCTTCTTTTACGCTCTGTTCGAGGGGCCGATCGTCGAGGCAAACGTCATAAATTACCTGTGGCCCATCGCGCTGATCGTGTTCACCGTACTGCTCGATCCGGCGCAGCGCCGCGGCCTGTCGGTCTGGGAACTGGCGCTGGTCGCCATGGCGTTCTGGGGCGCCGGCCTGACCGCGGGGTCGCGCCTGACGTCGACCGGATGGGCGGACGCGTACGGCGTCTATCTCGCCGCCTTCCTCGGGGCGCTGCTGGTCGGGGCGCACATGGCGCTGCTGCGGCAAACCCGGGCCTACATGGCGTCGCCGGTCCATTCCTATTTCCTCGCCGTCTCGACCGCCCTCGTCGTTCTTGTCGCCACATTCTCCCTGCTCGATGCCACCCTCTTGCCGCCCTTCCGCCCGGACGTGCTGCTTCTGATCGTCATCGAAGGTGGGCTCGTCTTCGGCATCGGCTATCTTCTGTGGCAGTATTCCATTCAGAACTATCCGTCGATCACCCTCGCCTCGATCATTTACCTGACTCCGGTCCTCACGACGGTGTGGCTGCTCCTTCTGGGGGAGGAGGTGACGGGTGACACGCTGCTCGGCGGCGTTCTGATCGTCGTCGCGAATTTCCTTCTCCACAGCCGGTACCGCCATGTCCGCGCGACACAGGGCGCCTTGGTCACCTTTGTGATGACCGGCCTTGTCTGCGCCACCACCGACCCCCTGCGCCATTCCGACATCGGCGTGGTCGCCGGTGTGCTCGGGGTGCTGTTCTCGATCACCGTGGGGTTTTCCCTGAACCGCCTGGCGACCAAGCACCGTGAGCGCGACCGGGAGTTCTCGAGCGTCTACGCGTCGATCCTGGACCTCAGCAACGACCTGCCACCGGCACCGTCCGACGAGCGGCGGGCGGTTCTGGAGCGCATCGACCAGGTGTTGTGCCAGGCCACCAACCTCGAGCTGGCGGTCTCCAGCCGCAACGGACGCGCGGAGTTCATGGGCCTGCTGTCGGGGATGGAGCGGCTGCGCCGCGCCAACCAGGAATCGGAGCGCCTGCGCCGGCACACCGACCGGTTGATCTCGGCCCTCCATCGCTGGTTGCTTCTGAAGGCGGAGCGGATGCCCTTGGGGGAGCAGCTCGCGATCGTCCTCCTGGGCGTGACGACCTTCCTCCTGGTGACGGTGTCGCGCGACAACTCCTTTGGCGGCGACATCGCGGCGATCGCCATCGGCACGGGGATCGCGTTTCTCATCTTCACGGTGCGCGACCTCGACGTCGATCAGGAGCACATCACGTTGGAGCGTCTGGCCTGCCAGTTCAGCATCTTCGAGCACATCGGCCTGTCGCCCTACGTTCCCTCGGGCATGGTCGACACCGAGCAGTACCCCGACGTCGATCGCCCGGTGCAGGTCAGGACGACCGGCGAGGCCGGACAGCTCGTGCTCGTGACGATTCATCCTCACATCCGGTTCTACCGGGTGGTGTTCCTGATGATCGCCGCCATCAGCTCATCGGTGATGGTCTTCTTGCTGAGCGCGAAGCACTTCGGTATCGGATGGACCGGCGTGGCGCCGCCGGGCGGGTAGGCGCGGGGGCCGTGCGGAACCGGGGCTACAGCGACCGCGTGGCGGCCCCATCGATCACGATGTTGGCGCCGCTCGTGAACCCGCTCAAGGGCGACGCCAGATAGGCGACGAGTGCCCCGAACTCCTGGGCCGTGCCGAAGCGGTGGCACGGCGACGCCCGGCGCCACCCGTCGAGAACGTGGTCGCGATCCTGCCCGGTGCGCCCCGCGTACAGGTCGGCATGCCGCTGGACCAGCGGCGTGTCGAAGTAGCCGGGGCTTACCGCGTTGGCGGTGATCCCATGGCACGCGTAGTCGCGCGCGATGCATTTGACCAGGCCGAGCAAGGCGCGCCGGTAGGTGCTCTGGATGACGGACCCCTCGTCGTGCTCGACCGCGAAGATGGAGCCGACGACGATGATCCGGCCGAATCCGGCGGCCACCATGCCCGGCAGAACCGTCTTGCAGAGGGTCAGCACGGGGTCCAGGAGAAGGCGGCGGCCCAGGTCCCAGTCGGCGGCGGAGGTGTTGTGGAACGTGTCGGTCGGTGGATGCCCGGTGCTCAACACCAGGATGGTTGGTGCGGGCGGTCCGCTCGCCAGCACCGCGTCGCCCAGCCGCCGGAGATCGTCGCCGCCGGACAGATCGCAGCAGACCGCGGACGCCGACGCCGACGCCGCAGCCCGTCCGTTGAGGTGCCGCACCGCCGCGTCCAGTCTTGCCGCGTCCCGCGCGCAGAGGGTCGCGCGGCATCCCTCGTCGACCAGCGCCTGGGCGGCGAACCAGCCCAGACCCTCGCTCGCCGCGGTGATGAGCGCATGCCGGCCCGTGAGCAGGAGATCCATCGGCGCGTCCGTGGATGATGGCGCCGGCGCCAGCGCGCCGGCCACCGGGCATCGTACAAGGCCCCACGTTACAATGTCCGGCGCGCGGGTGTCACCGGGGTCGTGCCGCGCATTGTTAAGCGTGGCTGTACAGGGTGTGCGTGATCCGGTGGATTATCACCCCGCCTTCCGCGGTGCACAGTGGCTCCGCTTGCGTTGGCGCGCGCGGGCGGGCGCCGCCTTGACGGCGTCGGCCGGTCATCCAGTTTGATGGTCGGCGATCGGTGGCCACACCAACAAAAAACGCGAATGCACAGCGTCCGGCCATCCCGCGCCCGCGCCGTCCGGCGCCCATCGGGGAGAGCACACATGAGACTGACCGTAAACGGTCGCGACCACGAGGTCGACACCGATCCGGCAACGCCCCTGCTGTGGGTGTTGCGCGACCATCTCGGCCTGACCGGCACCAAGTTCGGCTGCGGCATGGCCCAGTGCGGCGCCTGCACGGTGCACATGGGCGGCACGCCGGTGCGCGCCTGCGTCACACCGCTGGCCGCCGCCGAGGGCCAGAGCATCACCACCATCGAAGGCGTCGACGGCAAGGTGGCCGACGCCGTGCAGCGCGCCTGGGTGGCGCTGGACGTGCCGCAATGCGGCTACTGTCAATCCGGTCAGGTGATGGCGGCGGTGGCGCTGCTGACCGAGAATCCCAAGCCCGCCGCCGCCGACATCGACGCGGCCATGGACGGCAACCTCTGTCGCTGCGCCACCTATCACCGCATCCGGGCCGGCATCCACGAAGCCGCCCGCCTGCTGGAGGGCTGACCCATGTTCATCCACCGTCTGTCCCTTCCGGCGCCCCGCCTGTCGCGCCGCGGCTTCCTCGCCGCCGCCGGCGCCGCGGGCGCCGGCCTCACCGTCGGCTTCCGGGCCGCCGGTGCCGCCGCCGGCACCGCGGCCACGGCGGCCGGCGTGCCCTCGCCCTTCGAAGGCTACCTCACCGTGGCCCCCGACAACACGATCACCGTGCTGTCGGCCCACATGGACATGGGGCAGGGCATCTACTCCGGCATCGCCACCCTGGTGGCCGAGGAGATGGACGCCGACCCCGCCCAGCTGCGCGCCACCGGGGCGTCGGGCAACCCGGCGCTCTACGGCAACCCCGCCTGGGGCGGCACGGTCCAGGGCACCGGCGGCTCGACCGCCATCGCCGCGTCCTTTGACCGCTACCGCACCGCCGGGGCGACGGCGCGGGCCATGCTGGTGGACGCCGCGGCGGCCGCCTGGGGCGTCCCGGCGGGCGAGGTCCGGGTGGCCGGGGGCGTGTTGAGCCACCCGGCCGGCCGGCGCGCCACCTTCGGCGAGATGGCCGAGGCGGCGGCGACCCGCCCGGTCCCGGCGGATGTCTCCCTGAAGGACCCCAAGGACTGGCGGCTGATCGGAACGGACGCGTTCCGCCGCATCGACAGCCGGGCCAAGTCGACGGGCCGCCAAACCTTCACCATCGACGTCTCGCTGCCGGGGATGCTGACCGCGGTGGTGGCCCATCCCCCGCTGTTCGGCGCCACCGTCCGCTCCTTCGACGCCGCGGCCGCGAAGGCCGTGAAGGGGGTCGTGGCGGTGGAGGCGATCTCCCGCGGCGTCGCGGTGATCGCCGAGACGACCTGGGCGGCGATCCAGGGCCGCGAGGCGCTGACCGTGGACTGGGACACCGCGGCGGCGGAGACCCGCGGCTCGGCCGAACTCCTGGAGGAGTACCGCCGTCTCGCGGCGGAGCCGGCGATGGTCGTCGCCGAACGCCGGGGCGAGCCCCAGGCGATCCTGGACACGGCGGCCACCGAAGGCGGGGGGCGCACGATCGAGGCGACCTACACCTTCCCCTATCTGGCCCACGCCGCGCTCGAGCCGCTCGACGCCGTGGCCCGTGGCGACGGCGCGACGCTGGAGGTGTGGGGCGGCCACCAGATCCCCGACCTCTACCAGGCGTTGGCCGCCAAGGCCGCGGGAATCGCCCCGGACCAGGTGCGCATGCACGTCATGATGACCGGCGGCGGCTTCGGCCGGCGCGCCGTCGGCGACGCCGACGTGGTGGTCGAGGCGGTCGAATGCGCCAAGGCGATCGGCTGGACGGCCCCGGTCAAGGTGCTGTGGACCCGCGAGGACGACATGACCGGCGGCCGCTACCGGCCGATGTTCCTGCACACGCTGCGGGTGGCCGTCGACGAGGCCGGCCTGCCGCTGGCTTGGCGGCACCGCATCGTCGGCCAGTCGATCCTGGCCGGCACGCCGTTCGCCGCGATGATCCGCGACGGCGTCGACGCGACGTCGGTGGAGGGCGTGTCCGACACCCCCTACGCCGTGCCCAACATGCTGGTGGAGCTGACCTCGCCGCAGGTTGGGGTGCCGGTGCTGTGGTGGCGCTCGGTGGGGCACACCCACACCGCCTACGTCATGGAGACCATGATCGACGAGCTGGCGGCGCTGGCCGGGCGCGACCCCGTCGCCTACCGCCGCGCGCTGCTGCGCGACCACCCGCGCCACCTCGGGGTGCTGGCGCTGGCGGCGGAGAAGGCCGGCTGGGGCGACCCGCTGCCGGCCGGCCGCTTCCGCGGCGTGGCGGTCCACGAGTCCTTCGGCACGGTGGTGGCTGAGGTGGCGGAGATCGCCCTTGGCGAGGGCGACGCCTTCACGGTGGAGCGCGTGGTGTGCGCCGTCGACTGCGGCATCGCCGTGAACCCCGACCAGATCCGCGCCCAGGTCGAGGGCGGTGTCGGCTTCGGGCTGGGGGCCGTGCTCCATTCGGAGACCACCTTGACGCAGGGGCGCGTCGACCAGACCAACTTCGACACCTACCAGGTGCTGCGCTTCGCCGAGATGCCGGCGGTGGAGGTGCACATCGTGCCCTCGGCCAACCCGCCCAGCGGCATCGGCGAGCCGGGGGTGCCGCCGATCGGACCGGCGGTCGCCAACGCCCTGGCCGCCGCCACCGGCCGGCGGGTGCGCACCCTGCCGTTCGACCGGGGGCTGTCGGCCTGACCCCGGCGGCCTGACCCCGAGGCCTGAGCGGCGCGCCCGATGGCGCGCCGCTCAGGCCGCCTCGTCCAGGATCGCACGCAGACGTGCGGGGGGCACCGGCTTGTGCAGCAGGCGGAAGCCGCTGCGCTCCACCTCGGCGATCCGTTCGGGCGCGGTGTCGCCGGTCAGCACCACCGCCGGCACCCGCACCCCGCACACGCCGAAGACGTCGCGAATCGCCTCGATGCCGGTGCGCCCCTGGCGCAGGCGGTAGTCGGCAAGGATCGCCTGGGGCCGCCGGCCGAGGCCGAGCAGCAGCTCGACCGCCTCGTCCGCCGACATGGCCGCCACCACCTCGTATCCCCATTGCTCCAGCATGGCGCGCATGCTGACCAGGATGACGCTGTCGTCGTCGATCACCAGCACCAGGCCGCGGCTCCCCGACGGCCGGGGCTGGGCATGGGTGGCGCGGGGCAGGGCGCGCGGCGCCGCGGCCGGCACGGTCAGGGAAAAGGCGCTGCCACGCCCCGGGACGGAGCGCACCGTCACCTCGTGGTCGAGCAGGCGGGCGAGGCGGCGGACGATGGCGAGGCCGAGCCCCAGCCCCTTGCGCCGGTCGCGCTCCGGGTTCGCGAGCTGGGTGAACTCCTCGAAGATGTGCTCCCGCCGGTCGTCGGGAATCCCGAGGCCGCTGTCCGCCACGGTGACCCGCACCCCGCCGTCCTGGCGGCGGCAGCCCAGCACGACGCCGCCCGCGGGGGTGTAGCGCAGGGCGTTCTCGATCAGGTTGCGCAGCGCCCGTTCCAGCAGAGCCGGATCGCTGCGGACCCAGGTCCGGGTCGCCACCGCGGCGAAGCGCAGCCCGGCGTCGGCCGCGCGGGGCCGGTACTCGGCCGCCAGACGCTCCAGCAGCGGGCCCAGGGCGAAGGTGGTGACGTTCGCCTGCACGACCCCGGCGTCCAGCCGCGAGACGTCGAGGATGCTGTCGAGAAGCCCCTTCAACGCGTCCAGCGACCCGCTCATGCTCGCCACCGTCGCGGCGGCGGGATGCCCGTCGAGGCGTTCCGACAGGGCGTGGGCGAAGAAGAACAGCGACTGGACGGGCTGGCGCAGGTCGTGGCTGGCCGCGGCCAGGAAGGTCGACTTGGCGCGGTCGGCGCGCAGGGCCGTGTCGCGGGCCTGGACCGCCTCTTCGCGCGCCCGTTCGGCCGCGGCGGTGGCGGTGCGCAGGGCCTCCTCCGCCGCCTTGCGCTCGGAGATGTCGCGCATGATGCCGGTGTAGTAGAGGGCGCCGCCGGCCCGCCACTGGGCCACCGCCAGCTCCAGGGCGAAGGTCGAGCCGTCCTTGCGCCGGCCGGTGACCGCGCGCCCGATGCCGATGATGCGGCGTTCCCCGGTCGCCTGGTAGCGCTGGATGTAGCCGTCATGGGCGGAGCGGTCGGGCTCAGGCATCAGCATGGCGACGTTGCGTCCCACCACCTCGTCCGCGGCGTAGCCGAAGGTCCGCTCCGCCGCCGGGTTGAACGAGACGACGCCGCCGCCGGCGTCGATCAGCACGATCGGGTCGACCGCGCTGTCGACCACGGCACGGTAGCGCGCCTCCTGCTCGGCGGTCCGCTCCGCCGCGCGGTTGCGGTCGGCGACCGACGAGATCAGTGCCGTCGCCAGCATCACCAGGGTCGCGAAGGACAGGCCGACCGCCAGCAGGGACGGTCCCAGCGCCACCTCGCCGCGGGTCACCGGCGGCGGCATCTCCAGCGCGTGGAAGGTGACGGCGGCCATGCCGACATGGTGCATCGCCACCATGGCCAGCCCGAGCACCGCGGCGCCCAGCAGGCGCTGGCGCGTGCCGAGGGTGCGGAAGGCCAGCCACAGGGCCGCCGTGGACGCGCCGATGGCGACCGCCACCGAGAGCGCCACCAGGGCGGCGTCGTAGCTCTGGCGCGCCTCCATCTGCAGGCCCGCCATGCCCACGTAGTGCATGGCGACGATGCCCAGGCCGGTGAGCGTCCCGGCGGCGGGAACGGTGACGCGCCGCGGCACGCCGTTGGCCACGGCGAACAGCCCGGCCCCGGCCACCGCCACCGCCAGCAGCAGGGACAGCACGGTCAGGCCGGCGTCGTAGGTCACCGGCATGGGCATGCGGTAGGCCAGCATGCCGATGAAATGCATGGTCCAGATGCCGGCCCCGAGGGTGAGCGCGGCGGCGCCCAGCCAGGCGTTGGCGTTGGCGGCGTGGCCGCCGTACCGCGACGCCCGGGCATGGGCGGCCAGGTCCAGCGCGGTGTACCCGGCGAACACGGCGACGGCCACCGACAGGGTGACGAGAAGGGGATCGTAGTGACCGGCGATGGGGAGGATTGGCACGGGCGGGACCCAGCGGAAGAGGCACGTCTGTCAGGGCATATGGGGCCGCGGCGGCGCCGCGTCAGTCCGCACCAAAGACGGTCGGCACCCGTCCGTTGGTCGAGCGGCCATGACGGTCGGCCGGCCGCCACCGCACCTCCGGCCGATCGTCCGATCCGGCCGTAGCGGGCTCACCGCCGCGCGACGGCGAAGTCGATGAAGGCCCGCAGCTTCGGCGCGACCTGGGCGCGGCCGGGGAAATAGAGGAAGAAACCGGGGGTGCAGACCGCGTACTCCTCCAGCACCACCTCCAGCGCGCCCTCCGCCAGCAGGGGGGCGACGCAGCTCTCGAACATGTAGGTGAGCCTCATGCCGTCGAGCGCCGCCTGCACCAGAAGGTCCGCGTCGTTGGTGATGAGCGGCCCGTCGACCGCCACCGCGAACTCCTCGCCGTTGCGTTCGAACTCCCAGCGGTAGAGCGCGCCGGTCGAGCTCATGCGGAAATTGACGCAGCGGTGTCCGGCCAGGTCCGCCGGCGAGCCGGGCCGGCCGTGGCGCGCGAAGTACCCGGGCGCGCCGACGACGACGAAGCGGTGCGGCGGGGTCAGGCGGACCGACACCATCTGGCGCTCGAGCTTCTCGCCGAGGCGGATGCCGGCGTCGAATCCCGCCTCGACGATGTTGATCAGGCGGTCGTCGACGCAGGCCTCGACCACGATCTCGGGATAGGCCTCGGCGAAGGCCGGCAGGAGCGGTGCCAGGATGGTCGACACGGCGAGCCGGGGCACGTTGAGGCGGAGCAGGCCGGTGGGCCGGCCGGCGTGATCGCCGACGGCCTCGACCGCGGCGCCGATCGTCCGGACCGCCGGGGCGACCCTGGCGTACAGCATCTCCCCGGCTTCGGTCAGCGCCACGTCGCGGGTGGTCCGCGCGAACAGCGGCACGCCGATGCGGCGTTCAAGGGCGCGGATGGTCTGGCTCACCGCCGAGCGGGTCACCCGCAACTCGGCCGCCGCGGCGGTGAAGCTGCGCCGCTCGGCCACGGCGACGAACGCCGTCATCCCCTCCAACTCGTCCCGGTCCACCGCGCCACCGACCCCACCCCCCGGATGGCGCAGGCTAGCACGGAGCGGCGGGCGCCAACAGGTGGAGGAAGGACCCGGAGACGGCGCCGCGGCGACTGCCCAGCGTGCGGTGGACGGTGCTGCCCTGGTCACCGGAGCGGTCACCGGAGCGGTCACCGGACCGGTCGGCGGGCCGATCGGTGGACGGGTCGGCGAACAGGGGGTCGTCCAATCCAGGGTCGCTCACCGCGAGGTGGCGATCCTCGTGGGCCGTGAACTCGGCTCCGGCGGCACCCAGCGCGTGCTCGACCAGCAGGCGGACCCGGCGGTGGCCGGTGGGCCGCGCCCCGGCGCCGGCCCCCGACCCGCCCGGTGCGCGGGTGTGGAGGCCGAGCAGTCCGGCCATAGGGAAGCCGCCGGCCGCGGTGTGGAGCACCTCGCCCAGGACGGCGTATCCGCCCCCCTCGCCGTACACCGGGCCGCGCGCGGCCAGCGCGCGCAGCCCGTCGCGGAAGCGCCGTGCCGCGGCCAGCGCCGGGGCGTGGCGCTCGGGGGTGCCGCCGGGCAGGTACACGGCGTCGGCGTAAGGGGGTGGCGCCTCGTCGGCCAGCGGGGAGAAGATCATCAGTTCCGCCCCCGCCGCCTGCCACCCGTCCAGGACGTGGGGGTAGAGCCGGCCGAAGGCGGCGTCGTGCGCCACCGCGATGCGCTGCCCCGGTGGCGGCACCAGGCGCGGCGCCGCGGCGCCCGTCGCCGACCACGGCACGGCGACCGTGCGCAGGCGGTCGATGTCCACGTTGGCGGCAAGCAGCCGGCCCAGGCCGTCGAGACGGCGGACCGCGTCGCCCGCGGTCGCATCCACCACCGTGCCGGCGGCGCGGGCGGGCAGGGCTATGTCGGGGTCGTCGGGAAGGGCGCCGAGGACGGGGATGCCGAGCGCGGCGATGCTGTCCGTCGCCAGGCGCTGGTGGCGGGCGTCGACGACCCGGTTGAGGACGAGTCCGGCCACCCGGACCCCCGGCGCGTGCCCGGCGAAGCCGCCCACCAGGGCCGCCGCCGATTGCGCCATGCCGCGCCCGTCCAGCACCAGAACCACCGGCCACCCGCCGTGGCGCGCCACCTCGGCCGTGGTGCCGGCGCCGTGGCCGCCGGGGCCGGCCAGGCCGTCGAACAGGCCCATCTGCCCATCGCACAGCAGGAGGTCGACGTCCCCGCCGGCGCGGCGCACGACGTGGTCCAGCAGCGGGCCGTCCATCGCCCACGGGTCGAGGTTGTGGCAGGGGCGCCCGGATGCGGCGGCAAGCCAGGCCGCGTCCGCGAGATCGGGTCCGGCCTTGGCGGCGCCCACCGCCACGCCGCGCGCCCGCAGCGCCGCCAGCAGGCCGAGCGCGACCGTCGTCTTGCCGGCGCCGGCGGCCGGGGACGCGACGATCAGCCCGGCGGTGCCGCGGATCGCCGGCGGCTGGTCATCCACCGCCGTCCTCCGCCGGTGGCGTGAACCAGGTCAGGGCGCCGCGCAGGCGCACGACCTCGCCGACGACAACCACGGTGGGCGGCTCCAGCCCGCTGGCCGCGAGATCCGCGGCGGCGTCGGCCAGGGTGGTCTCCAGCACCCGCTGGCGTGGCGTGGTGGCGTCGGCGACGATGGCCACCGGCGTGGTGCCGGGCCGCCCCCCCTCCATCAGCTGCGCGGCGATGTCGGGCAGGGTGCGCCAGGCCATGTACAGCACCAGCGGCGCGCCGGTGGCGGCCATCGCCCGCCAGTCGGTCGGGTTGTCCCGGGAATAGCCGGTGGCCAGGACGACCGCCTGGTTGGCGGAGCGGTGGGTGGCCGGAATGCCGGCGTAGGCGAGGCCGCCGATGCCGGCCGTGATCCCCGGAACGAAGCGGAAGGGAATGCCCGCGGCGGCCAGCGTCTCCGCCTCCTCGCCGCCCCGGCCGAACACGCAGGGATCGCCGCCTTTCAGGCGCAGCACCCGCAGGCCGTCGCGGGCCAGTTCGACGAGACGGCGGCTGATGTCGTCCTGGGCGGCGGACGGGCGCCCGCCGCGCTTGCCGGCGTGGATCAGCATGGCCCCGGGGCCGGCAAGACCGAGGATGCGGTCGTCGACCAGCGAGTCATGCACGATGGCGTCGGCATGGCGCAGTCCGTGCCAGGCGGTCAGGGTCAGCAGGCCGGGATCGCCGGGGCCGGCACCGGCCAGCCACACGGTGCCCGGTTCGAAGGGGGCGAGGAAGGAGTCGGGGATGGGGGCGTCAACGGTCATGCACGGCGCTCTGGGACGGCAGATGGGCCGCGCGAGAGTAACATGATTTGCCGCGGCGCAAGGCACCGTCCCACGACGGGCGCGACGGGATGGGGGGCGCGACGGGGCGGCGGGGCCGGGGCTCCCCGGCCCCGACCGTTCAGCCCACCGCGCTCATGCGGCGCACGGCGGCCGGCACGGGGGACGGCTGGCCGGCCGGCTTGGCATCCGGCTGGGCGGCCGCGCCGGCAAGCCGGGTGCGCAGGACGTCCACCGGCTCGGCCACCGCCAGGGTGACGCCGCCGGCAAAGGTGACCAGGCTGCGGCCCGGCCGCGGACCCGCCTGGGCCTTGAACCACAGCACGTTGTCCTTGTTGACGTAGACCGGTCCGTCGACCTTGCTGGCGTCGTCGACCGCCGTCAGCTCGATGAACGCCATGTGCGCCCTCCGGTTGCTGTCCGAACTCAAGGCGCCAGCATGCCGCAGGACACGGGCCCGGTCAACCCTCGCGGACCGAGATCAAGACGGTGGCCGTCGGCAACACTGCGTCCATGGGAAAGGATAACCGATGAGACGGATCGGCCTCTTATTGTGAAATGGCGTAGGCAATACTGCGCATGACTAGGGGTCTTTGGTAATATTGGGGGCTTCGAAGGGTCGCAATGACCGTCCCGGGGAACGCGGACTTGGAGCGGGTGGCCGGAGGGTGGGCGGCCTCAGACGTCGAGGATGAAGCGGGGGCGGCCGGCGCCGTGCAGCGCCAGCAGGAGATGGAGGTAGACGGCGATCTTCCGCGCCCGTTCGGTCTGCTGGGCCAGGCAGTCGCGCAGCTGGCGGGCCAGCCGGGCGTTCTCCTCCACCTCCTCCGGCGGCATATTGGGATGGGCCGGGGCGGCGACGCGGAGGAACTGCTCGCCGTCGACGGCGGCTTCGGCCTCCCCCGCCAGCATCCGGTCGGCATCCTCGGCGGCGGCGTCGTCGCCGGAGCCATCCCCCTCGTCGGGTGCGTCCGCCGGGTCATGGGGGTGATGCGACGGCCGGCCGTAATGGGCCGGGGTGGCCGGCGTGGCGCTGGCGAAATGATTGCGGATGTTGCGCTTCACCCGCTCGCGCTGTCCCGGCTCCAGGGCGTCGATCTGGTCGATCTCGTCGAACAGGAGATCGTGGATGCGCCGCCGCTTGGTGCCGTCCTTGTCCCCGTTGCGGCGGTCGGGCTGCTCGCGCTGGCGGGGCTGGCGGTCGGTAGCCGTCCCCGCCCGCTCGATCATCGTCGTCGACCGGATCAGGGGCTCTGAGCGGCCAATGCTGGAGTCGGCCATGGCACGGCGATCCCGACAACGGCGGTCGCACGACGGCGACGCTGCAATCAGCGTAGCAAACAGGCAAACAGAGTCAACACCGTACGTGCACGACCCTGCGTCGGGGGCCGGCAGCCCCGGCCCCCCGCGTGGCGCAAAAAAACCGGGCCCCCGAAGGGGCCCGGTTGGACGTCCGGCCGGTGCTCCCGCAGGTCAGTCGGCGGCGCCGGGAAGCGCCACCGTCTGCGCCCGCCGGCGGCCGATGCGGAAGTCGGGGAACGCGTTGGTCAGCGAGGTGATGAGCGCCGCCAGATAGGGCAGGGACTGTACGACCAGCAGGCCGGCCCACATGAAGGCGTCGCGGTTCTCATGGCCGAACACCACGACGATCGCGGTGGCCGCACCCCACAGGGCGACCAGCAGGCCGATCTCCTCGCGGGCCATCAGCACGGCCTGCATGAAGGCCGGCTGGTGCTCGCATTTCGGCGTCCGCACGAACGGCCGACCGGAGGTGAACATGCCCTGCCACATGGCGCGCCCGACGGTGTGCGTGAGCGCCATCCCGGCCACCGCCGCCCCGACCTTGTCCCAGAAGCCGCAGCGCACCCGCGCCTCGTAGAGCCAGAGCGACGCGGCGACCTTGAACGCGAAGACGCTGAGCGTCGGGATCATGAAGGCGTTGGGCGGGAACTCGAAGTGCTTGGGGAACAGCAGCAGGCCGAGCGACCAGACGATGCCGGCCAGGCCGAACACCATGTGGGCGGCGTCGGCGAACCAGGGCAGCCAGCCGGTGACGAAGTGGTACTTCTGGCCGCTGCTCAGCCGGCGACCGCCGGGCAGCAGCTCGCGCCAGTGCCGCTTGAGGATCTGGACCGCGCCGTAGGCCCAGCGGAAGCGCTGGGTCTTGTAGGCGGAGAAGCTGTCGGGCACGAGCCCCTTGCCGTAGGTCTCCGGCATGTAGACGGACTCGTAGCCGGCCTCGAACAGGCGCAGGCCCAGCTCGGCGTCCTCGGTGATGCACCATTCGCCCCAGCGGCCCACCTTCACCAGCGCGTCCTTGCGGATGATGGTCATGGTGCCGTGCTGGATGATCGCGTTGCGCTCGTTGCGCTGGACCATGCCGATGTGGAAGAAGCCGGCGTATTCCCAGTTGATCATCCGCTGGAAGCGGTCGGCGATCCAGTCGCGGTAGTCCTGGGGCGACTGCACGAAGCCGACCTCGGGCCGCGCGAAGTGGGGGATGGTGGCCTTCAGCCAGTCCGGGTGGACCTGGTAGTCGCTGTCGATCACCGCCACGAACTGGGCGTCCTCCGCCGTCACGTCGAGGCCGAAGTTCAGCGCGCCGGCCTTGTAGCCCGGCCAGTTCTCGAGGTGGAAGAAGCGGAACCGCTCGCCGAGCTGCTTGCAGTAGGCCTCGACCGGCTTCCACACCTCGGGGTCCTTGGTGTTGTTGTCGAGCAGCAGCACCTCGAAGTTCGGGTAGTCGAGACGGGCCAGGGCGTCCAGGGTCTGGATGACCATGTGCGGCGGCTCGTTGTAGCAGGGGACGTGGATGGACACCTTCGGCGCGTCGGGCGCCGGGGCCGCCTGGCAGGGCTGGAACTTGCGCCGGAAGCGCTCCTGCCACACCACCTCGGTCAGCTCCAGTCCGTCGATCAGCATCACCGCCAGCAGCACCAGCTGGCAGAAGATCAGCACGCCCCACGCGACCTCGGTGGTGGTGGCCAGCCCGGCCACCGAGGCCGCGGTGACGGTGAACACCAGCACCGAGCCGACGGCCTGGATCAGCCCGCCGTAGAACAGCTTGCCGCCGAACCGCAGGTCGGTGCGCCGGGAGAGGAAGAACACCAGGGGCAGGAAGGCCACGCCGATGGAGACGGCGCACAGCGTCGGCCAGTCCTTCAGCTCATGGACCTCGCCGATCATCGGGAACTTGGGGTTGCGCCAGGCGTCCCACAGGCCCCACGAGGTGCCGGCGGTGCCTTCGATCTCCCGCTTCCACGGTTGGTCGAAGGCCTCCATGATGAAATAGTCCAGCCGGTTCTGCGCCGCGATGTTGAGGAAGGTGCGGATGAACTTCGCCTGATTGACCTGGCTGGCCTCGGCGCCGCGCCGCCACGGCCCGTCGGCCGGCCAGCCGATCTCCGAGATCAGGATGTGCTTGTTGGGGTACTTGGTCTTCAGCTCGTTGTAGCGGAACATGGCGTAGTCGACGGCGCCCTCGATCGGCACGCCTTCCCAGTAGGGCAGGAGGTGCACGGCCAGGAAGTCGACCGCCTCCACCAGCTCCGGGTGCTCCAGCCAGACGTGCCACGGTTCGGCGGTGGAGACCGGCACGGTCACCTTGCGCTTCACCCGCTTGACGTACTCGACCATCTGCTCGACCGTCACGTCGGCGCGCAGGATGGCCTCGTTGCCGACGATGACCCGGCGCACGTTGGGATAGGTGCGGGCCATCTTGATCAGGCCGGCGATCTCCGGCTCGTCGACCTCCGGCTGGCCCTGCACCCACGCGCCGGCGGTCACGGGGATGCCGTGCCGGCGGGCGATGGGTGGGACCATCTCGGAGCCGTCCACGGCCGAATAGGTGCGCACGCCCTTGACCGATCCCTCAAGGGCCAGAAGGTCCTTCTCGATGTCGTCGGCCGAGGGGCGGTCGCCCCGGGTGGGGCTCTTGCCGGGGTGGAAGGGGGTATAGCTGACGCCGTTGATGACGCCGGCCCACGGCCGCTCTGCAACGGGGCGGTTCCACAGGGCCCAGGCCCCGACATTGCCGAGGATGACCAGGAAGAGAACCGCGATCGCTGACTTGCGCATTGGTGTGTGCATTCCCCGCACGTGTCCATCCGGGGCAGGCGCGGTTGCCCCGGTCGCTCCAGTGCCATCCAGGATTGGCGCAGGGAAGGCGTTTCCGCCCCGAACCAAACCTCGGACCGAACCCCGGCACTCACTGTGGTCGCTGAACGGACAACCCCGTCGCAAAACCCGTCCGCCCTGTGCGTCCCCGGCCTCCGGCCGGGGGTTGGGCGAAACGACCTTCGCGGTGCGTCCGGCGGTGTCGCACGCCGAACGATCCATCCGAGATCGTCCGGCGCATTCTATACAATTTTCGTTGCATCGCAACCACAGCTCATGAACACAGGGCCCCGCCGCTTTATTCCGCGATCGCGAAACCAGCCGAGCCAGCCATGTTCCGCCTCAACGAACGCCTCGCCGCCGATACGGTTCCCCTGGGCCGCACCGCGCTGTGCCGGGTCCTGCTGATGGACAACCGCGCGTGGCCCTGGCTCATCCCGGTGCCGGAGCGCCCGGACGTGGTCGAGCTGCACCATCTCGCGGCTCACGACCGCATCCGTCTGATCGAGGACGTCGCCTTTGCTTCCAGGCTGCTGGAGCAGCGTGGCGGGATCGACAAGATCAACGTCGCGGCGCTGGGCAACGTGGTGCCGCAGCTTCACGTGCACGTCGTCGGCCGGTGGCGCGGCGATCCCGCATGGCCCGGCCCGGTGTGGGGATCCGGCCACGGCGGGCGGTACCCGGCCGGTGATCGCGACGCCCTGGCGCGGCGGCTTGCCGCGGACCTTTCGCCGATCTTGTCGACCTGAACGTCGGCCGCACCGCGACTCGGCGCGGGCTGCGCTGTTGGGGAAGGCTCAACCAACCCGTGGAGGACCGCATGGACAAGGACCGCATCAAGGGCGCCGCCAAGGAAGTGGCCGGCGAGGCCGAGAAGCAGACCGGCGAGATGACCGGCAACCGCGACCTGGAGGACAAGGGCCGCGGGCACAAGGCCGAAGGCAAGGTCGACAAGGCCGCGGGCAAGGTGAAGGACGCCGTCCGCAAGGCCGATTGAGCCCGCGGAGGGCAGTCGGGGTGACCCCGACGCCCTCCGCCCCCTCCCGGGTCGCGCGCCTACCCCCTTGGAGGTGCGCGGAGATGTCCGATCCCCGGACCAACCATCTTGGGTGTACGCTTTCCGCAAGGCCATCGATGGCCGGGGAAGGAGGCGCCCCATGCCGACCGACGACACCACCCGCGCCTACCGGCGCCACCACGCCGAGATCGCCACCCTGGCGGACAGGCTCCTCGCGCTGCTCGGCCGGGCGGACGCGCCCTCATGCCTGCTCGACGCCTGCGCCGTGCTGGCGGCCCTGGACGCCGCGGTCGACACGCAGCTGGTCCTGGAGGACCATGTGCTCTACCCGCGTCTGCTCGCCCACCCCGACGCGGACTTGCGCCGCGCCGCGGCGCGCTGCCGCGAGGCCTCCGGCGGCATGCACCGGGTGTTCCGCGGATACCGCGACGCCTGGACGGACCTGCCGACGATGGCTGGCCGCTTTCCCGCCTTCCGTGCCGAAACGCGCGCCGTTCTCTCCCGCCTCGACGGGCGGTTGCGGCGCGAGGAGGAAGAGCTCTTCCCCGTCCTCGACCGGCTGGGGTGGTGAGCGGCGGCGCGGCACCCCGCCCTGCCGCCGGGGCGGGACGCCGGCCCCGGACGCAGGAACGGGGGCCGAAGCGGCCCCCGTGTCGTGCGCATCAACGGTCTGGTGTCACCGGTCCGGCCACCGGTCCGGCCACTGGTCAGCCGGCGTCGGCCATGGCGCGCTGGTGGCGCTTGCGCTCGTTGGGATCGAGATAGCGCTTGCGCAGGCGGATCGACTTGGGCGTCACCTCGACCAGCTCGTCGTCGGCGATGTAGGACAGCGCCTTTTCCAGGCTCATCTGGATCGGCGGGGTGAGGCGCACGGCCTCGTCCTTGCTGGTGGTGCGGATGTTGGTGAGCTGCTTGCCCTTGATGACGTTGACCTCGAGGTCGTTGCCGCGGGTGTGCTCACCGACGACCATGCCCTGATAGACCGGCACCCCGGGATCGATCAGCATCGGCCCGCGGTCCTCCAGGTTCCACAGGGCATAGGCCACCGCCGTGCCGTCGCTGTTGGAGATCAGCACGCCGGTGCGCCGCGCCGCGATCGGGCCCTTGTAGGGGGCGTAGCCGTGGAACAGGCGGTTCATGATGCCGGTGCCGCGGGTGTCGGTCAGGAACTCGCTCTGGTAGCCGATCAGGCCGCGCGAGGGGGCGTGGAACACCAGGCGGCTCTTGCCGCCGCCGCCGGGCCGCATCTCGATCAGGTCGGCCTTGCGCTCCGCCATCTTCTGCACGACGGTGCCGGAGAACTCCTCGTCGACATCGACCACGACCTCCTCGATCGGCTCCAGGCGCTGGCCGTTGAGCGGGTCGGCCTTGAACAGCACGCGCGGCCGGCTGATCGACAGCTCGTAGCCTTCCCGGCGCATGGTCTCGATGAGGATGCCGAGCTGCAGCTCGCCGCGGCCGGCCACCTCGAAGGCGTCGCCGCCCTCGGTGTCGGTGATGCGCAGGGCGACGTTGCCCTCGGTCTCGCGGAGCAGGCGGTCGCGGATCATGCGGCTGGTGACCTTGTCGCCCTCGCGACCGGCCAGCGGGCTGTCGTTGACCGAGAAGGTCATGGCCAGGGTCGGCGGGTCGATGGGCTGGGCGGCCAGCGGCTCGGTGACCGCGGGATCGCAGATGGTGTCGGCCACGGTGGTCTCCGACAGGCCGGCCAGGGCGACGATGTCGCCCGCCGCCGCCTCGTCCACCGGCACCCGCTCCAGGCCGCGGAACGCCAGGACCTTGGTGACGCGGCCCTGCTCCAGCAGCTTGCCGTCGCGCGACAGCGACTTGATGGCCATGTTGGACTTCACCTTGCCCGACTGCACCCGGCCGGTCAGCAGGCGGCCGAGATACGGGTTGGCTTCCAGGGTGGTGGCCAGCATGCGGAACGGCTCATCCTCGCCGCCGACCCGCGGGGCGGGGACGTGATCGCGGATCAGCTCGAACAGCGGCTCCAGGCTGTCGCGCGCGCCGGACTCCAGGTCGGTGGTCGCCCAGCCGTTGCGCCCCGAGGCGAACAGGGTGGGAAAGTCGAGCTGGTCGTCGGAGGCGTCGAGCGAGGCGAAGAGGTCGAAGACCTCGTCGTGGACCTCGTGGGGACGGGCGTCGGAGCGGTCCACCTTGTTGACCACGACGATGGGGCGCAGGCCGAGCTTCAGGGCCTTGCCGAGCACGAACTTGGTCTGCGGCAGCGGCCCTTCGGCCGCGTCGCACAGCAGCACCACGCCGTCGACCATGGAGAGGATGCGCTCGACCTCGCCGCCGAAATCGGCGTGGCCGGGGGTGTCGACGATGTTGATGCGCAGGTCCTTCCACAGGACCGAGGTGCACTTGGCGAGGATGGTGATGCCGCGCTCACGCTCCAGGTCGTTGGAGTCCATGGCGCGCTCGGCCACCTGCTGGTTTTCGCGGAAAGATCCCGCCTGTTTCAGGAGCTGATCGACCAGCGTGGTCTTGCCGTGGTCGACGTGGGCGATGATCGCGACGTTGCGGAGGGTCATGAAGTACCGTTCTCAGGGTCGGTCGGGCCAAGGCGGCTTGCGGGCCCCACCGACATCGGGCCCCAGCGAAAGCACCGTCCCCCCATGACAAAACGGCTCGCCAAATCGGTTTGGTGAGCCGCCGGGGGGTTGGTTTGCGTCGCAATATAGTGATTTTCGCCGTTTCGGCAAGTCGTCGTCGTGCCGAGCGTCATATGGCGAATTTCCGGCGCGGCGTTCCGGCGGTTTCGCTACAGTGGCTCCGGCGCGCCCGGGCCGCCGGTGCCGTGCCCAACGAAGAACCACGACCGGGATCCCGACGGACGATGACCTTTGCCGCCCGCTCCGCCTACCTCCTGGCCGGTGCTCTCTACGCGATCCCGCCCGCCGTTCCCGTTCCCGTCCTCGCCCAGCCGGCCGCGGTGCCCGCCCCGGCGCCCGCTCCGGCGCCCGCCCCGGCGCCGGTGGTCCCGCCCTCCCTGCCGTACACGGTGACGCTCGCCGGGGTCGCCGACCAGGAGGATCTGGCCGGGGTGCTGCGCGAGACCTCGACCCTGTTCGGCCTGCGCGAGGACCCGCCGCCGACCCTGCTGGGCCTGGAGCGGCGTGCCGACGCCGATCGCGAGGCGCTGCAAGCGGCGCTTCGGTCGGCGGGGTACTACGACGCCACCGTGGCGATCGGCATCGACGGGGCGGCGCAGCCGGCGGCGGTGACCATCACCATCGACACCGGGCCGCCCTACACCTTCGATACGGTGACGGTGCGCGACGCCGACGGCGGCCCGCTGCCCGGTCCGCCGCTGTCCCAGGGCGAGCTGGGGCTGGTGGCCGGGACGCGCGCCCGCGCGCCGCTGGTGGTGGCCGCCGAGGACCGTCTGGTGGCCGGCCTCGCCGGGATCGGCTACGCCCACGCCGACGCGGTGGCACGGCGCGTCGTGGTCGACCATTCCGACCGCACCATGGACATCGCCTACACCGTCGACCCCGGCCCGCTGGTGCGCTTCGGCGAGACCCGCATCGAGGGGCTGGAGGGCGTCGACGAATCCCTGGTGCGCGGCCGTCTGCCCTGGACGCCGGGGCAGGAGTACCGGCCGGAGCTGATGGAGCGGGCGCAGCGCGAGATCGCCCAGCTCGACGTGTTCGACACGGTGCGGGTGGACCTGGCGGAGGAGCCGGGGCCGGATGGCGTCACCCCTGTCACCCTCACCCTGATCGAGCGCAAGCGCCGCTTCCTCGGCGCCGGCGTCTTCTTCTCGACCTCCGAGGGGCTGGGCACCCAGGCCTACTGGGGCCACCGCAACCTGTTCGGCGGGGCGGAGTACCTGCGCGTCCAGGCCCAGGTTGGCCGCCTCAACGCCCAGACCGCGGGGTCGAGCGACCTGGAGCTTCCCGACCTCCAGTTCAACGTGCGCTTCCGCAAGCCCGACTTCCTGTCGGTGCACCAGACCCTGGCGGTGAACGTCTCGGTGGTGGCCGAGCAACCGCCGGCCTACGAGCGGGTCGTCACCTCCCTGACCGGCGCCCTGGAGCGCCGCATCACAGACGACCTGACGGTGAGCTACGGCGTGGCGGGGGAATGGGGCACCGTGGAGAACAACACCCGGAGCTACGACACCGCGCTGCTGGGCGTGCCGCTGTCGGTCAGCTACGACGCGTCCGACAGCCTGCTCAACCCGAGCACCGGCTTCCGGGTGTCCGCCGCGGCCACGCCCTGGGTCCCGGTGGGGGGCAACCTCGACAGCCCGTTCTACGCGGCCGGCCTGACCGGCTCGGCCTACCACGACATCGGCGGCGACGGGAATTACGTCGCGGCGGCCCGCGCCAACCTCGCCAGCGTGCTCGGGGCCGGCGTCGACGACATCCCGCCGGACAAACGCCTCTACGCCGGCGGTGGCGGCTCGGTGCGCGGCTACGGCTTCCAGAAGGTCGGCCCGCGCGACGCCGACGGCGATCCCGTGGGTGGGCGCTCGCTGCTGGAACTGGGTGTGGAGATGCGGGTCAAGATCACCGACAGCATCGGCGTCGTCCCCTTCCTCGACGCCGGCATGGTCTACGACAGCGCCTTTCCGACCTTCGGTGACCTCAAATACGGTGCCGGCCTCGGTCTGCGCTACTACACCGACTTCGGTCCCCTGCGGGTCGACGTCGCCGTCCCCCTGAATCCGGAGCCGCAGGACGCGACGTGGCAGCTCTACCTCAGCCTCGGGCAGGCCTTCTGACGGAGGCCGCATGGCGCGACGGCGGTCGCGCGTGACGGGGGGCTCCTCGCCGCGGTCCGGCGCGCCGACCGCACCGTGGCGCGCCTCCCCGCACCGCCTTCTGGACTGGACGGCGGGATGTATTGCCATCACGGACCGGGAAGTTCTGGCAATTTTGCGGGTCGTTCCCCACGCAACGCCGATTGAAATCCTGCCGTGACGTCCAGGCACTGACGCGCGGCGGGCCCCGACATTGCTCGGGACCGGGCGATACGGCCGGCCACGGCGGCGGCGGAGACTGTGCTGCACCTGCTCAGTGTTGCAAGCTTAACTTACGGGGTCGTACCAAAGTCGCATGGATCGATGCGCCCGCGTGCGTTTAACTGGTGCTGACCGGACAACACCGCGCGGCCGTCCGATCCGGTCACCGCCGCAGCGGCCGCACCCAGAGGAAGGAGCGACCATCATGAAGACCTGGCGCAAGCCCACCATCGTCGAGATCGCCGTCGGCAACGAGATCAACGCCTACGCCTGCGCGGATCTCTGATCCCGCCCGAGCCGCCCGAGCCGCGCGGCCGCCCGCCGGTCCCGGTCGCCATGGACCGGCGGGCAGCCCGCACCGGAGACCCGACGCCACGGGACACGCGTTCATGAAGATTCTCGTCCTCGGGTCGGCCGCCGGCGGCGGCTTCCCGCAGTGGAACTGCGCGTGCCCCGGCTGCCGGCGGGCGCGGGCCGGCGACCCGCTGGCCCGGCCCCGCACCCAGTCCTCGTTGGCCGTGACCGCCGACGGGGCGCGTTGGCTCCTGCTCAACGCGTCGCCCGACCTGCGGGCGCAGATCCAGGCCAACCCGTCGATGCACCCGGCCGCGGGCGCCGGCCTGCGCCACAGCCCGATCGCCGCGGCCCTGCTGACCAACGCCGACATCGACCACGTCGCCGGTCTCCTGTCCTTGCGGGAGAGCCAGCCCTTCGCCGTCTACGCCACCGCCCGGGTCCACGGTGTGCTGGCCGCCAACACCGTGTTCCAGGTTCTGAACGCCGATCTGGTGCCACGCCGCGGCGTGGCCCTGGGCACGCCGTTCCACCCGGCCGACGCCGCGGGCGAACCGCTCGGGCTGGAGGTCGAGGCCTTCGCGGTGCCGGGCAAGGTGGCGCTCTATCTGGAGGACGCCGGCGCCGGTCCCGGCTTCGGCTCCGTGCCCGAGGACACGGTGGCGCTGCGCGTCGCCGACCCCGCCGCCGGCACGGCGTTCTACTACATGCCCGGCTGCGCGGCGCTGCCGCCCTGGCTGGCCGACCGCCTCTACGGGGCGCCCCTGGTGCTGTTCGATGGCACCACCTGGACCGACGACGAGATGGCCCGCACCGGCGCCGGCACCAAGTCGGCCCAGCGCATGGGCCACATGTGCATGTCCGGCGCGGATGGCAGCATCGCCGCCTTCCAGGGCCTCGACGTCGCCCGCAAGGTGTTCATCCACATCAACAACACCAACCCGGCGCTGCTGGAGGATTCGGCCGAGCGCCGGGCCGCCGAGGACGCGGGATGGACGATCGCCCACGACGGCATGGAGCTGACCCTATGACCCGCCTGCTTTCGCGCGAGGAGATGGAGCGCGCCCTCTACGCCGTCGGCGAGCGGCAGTATCATGATCTGCACCCGTTCCACCGGCTGTTGCACGGCGGCGAACTCGATCACGGGCAGGTCCAGGCCTGGGCCCTGAACCGCTTCTATTACCAGGTGTCGATTCCGCGCAAGGACCTCACCCTGATGGCGCGGATGAGCGACCCGGCGCTGCGCCGCAACTGGATGCAGCGGGTGCTCGACCACGACGGGCTGGGCGAGGACGGGCAGGCCGACGAGACCAAGGTCGGCGGCATCGAGCGGTGGCTGCGCCTGACCGACGGGTTGGGGTTGGACCGCGATTACGTCCGCTCGCTGCAGGGCATCCTGCCGGCCACCCGCTTCGCGGTGGACGCCTACGTCTCCCTCGTGCGCTACCGCACCCTGCTGGAGGGCGTGGCGTCCTCGCTGACCGAGCTGTTCGCGCCGGGCATCCACCGCGAGCGCATCGCCGGGTTCGAGCAGAACTACGCCTTCGCCAACCCCAGCACCCTGTCCTACTTCCGCAAGCGCCTCGACGAGGCGCCGCGCGACGTGCAGTTCGGGCTCGAGTACGTGCTGGAGCACGCCCGCACCGCCGAGCAGCAGCAGGCCTGCATCGCCGCCCTGCGCTTCAAGACCGAGGTGCTGTGGGCGCAGCTCGACGCGCTGCACCACGCCTATGTGACGCCGGGCCTGATTCCGCCCGGCGCCTTCGTGCCCGAGGGGCGGACGGCCACGGAGTACCGGCGGTGAACGCCGCCACGCCGGTCGCCGAGAGCGACCGCGTCCGCCTGGCGCCCGGAGTCATCCTGCGCCACGACCGCACCCGCGGCCAATGGGTGCTGCTGGGGCCGGAGCGCGTCGTCGTTCTCGACGAGACCTCGCTGGAGGCGGTGCGGGCCTGCGCGGCCGAGGCCGAGGGCGCCGATGTCGGCGCCGGCATCGACCGGCTGGCCCGTGCCTTCGACGCGCCGCGTGGCGACATCGCCGGCGACGTGCTGGAACTTCTGGAAGACCTGCGCAACCGGGGATTCGTGATCCGATGACCGACCGAGCCACCCCTCCCGGCCTCGAACCGCCGGTCGCGGTGCTGGCGGAGCTGAGCCACCGCTGCCCGCTGCACTGCCCCTACTGCTCCAACCCGCTGGCCCTGGAGCCGACGTCGGGTGAGCTGGACACCGCCACCTGGTGCCGGGTGCTGGACGAGGCGGCCGCGCTCGGCGCCCTGCAGATCCATTTCTCCGGCGGCGAGCCCTGCGTGCGCCGCGACCTGGAGGTGCTGGTCGGCCACGCCGCCAAGGCCGGGCTCTACGTCAACCTCATCACCTCGGCCGTCACCCTGGACCGGGCGCGGCTGGAGCGGCTGCGCGACGCCGGCCTGTCCCATGTCCAGATCAGCTTCCAGGACCCGACCCACGGCGAGGCCGACCGCATCGCCGGCATGCCCGGCGCCCACGCGCGCAAGCTGCGCGCGGCGCGCGAGGTGGTGGAGGCGGGGGTGGCGCTGACCGTCAACGCGGTGGTGCAGCGCCACAACATCGAGCGGGTCGACGACTTCTTCGACCTCGCGTTGGACCTCGGCGCCGGCCGCATCGAGGTGGCCAACGTCCAGTACTACGGCTGGGCGCTGCAGAACCGGGCGGCGCTGATGCCGTCGCGCGAGCAGCTGGTGCACATGGACCAGCGGGTGCGGGCGCGGCTGCCGGCGCTGAAGGGGCGCCTGGTGGTCGACTACGTGGTCCCCGACTATTACGCGCGGCGTCCCAAGGCGTGCATGGGCGGCTGGGCGCGCCGCTTCATGAACATCACCCCCAGCGGCAAGGTGCTGCCCTGCCACGCCGCCGAGACCATCCCCGGGCTGCCGTTCGAGACGGTGCACGAGCGGTCGCTGGGCGCCATCTGGCGCGACGGCGAGGCGTTCGTGCGCTACCGCGGCACCGACTGGATGCCCTCGCCCTGCCGCGAGTGCGACCGCAAGGAGATCGACTGGGGCGGCTGCCGCTGCCAGGCGCTGGCCATCGCCGGCGACGCCGGGCAGACCGACCCGGTGTGCGAGCTGTCGCCCCTGCACCACCGGGTCGCCGCACTGGCCGAGGCGGACGCGGCGGCCGAGCAGCCCCTGCGCTACCGTGATTCCGCCGCCGGGGTGTCGTCGATGGCGTCCTGAGGCATCGCCAGCCCCGCCCGCAGCACGGCGATGGTCCGCGCGTCCAGTTGGGCGACGTTGACGCGCAGGAAGCCGGCCGCCGCCTGGGAGACGCTGAACACGTTGCCCGGCGCCAGCAGCACCCCATGCGCCATGGCGTGCCGCGCCAGGACCGCGGAATCCCGGCCGTCGGGCAGGCGGCACCACAACAGGAATCCGCCGCGCGGCAGCGTCCAGGGCACCAGCCCGAGGGGCGCCAAGCGCGCGACGGCGTCGGCGCGGGCCCGGGCCAGGCGGTGCCTCAGCGCCTCCATGTGCTTGCGGTATCCACCCCCGGCGAGCGCGCCGGCGACCACCTCCGCGGCGACGGGGCTGGGGCCGCCGAAGCCGGTGGCCACCTGGAGATCGACCAGCCCGTCGACCCACTCGGCCCGGCCGGCGATGTAGCCGCAACGCAGGGAGGCGGAGAGCGTCTTGGAGAAGCTGCCGATGCGGATGACGCGGTGCAGCCCGTCGAGCACGGCCATGCGCGGGGACGGCGTGGGCTCGAAATCGGCGTAGATGTCGTCCTCGACGATGGTGACGCCGTGGGCCGTCGCGGCGCTGAGCACGCGGTGGGCGGTCTGGGGCGACAGGCTGGCGCCGGTCGGGTTGTGCAACGCCGCGTTCGTCACGTAGAGACGCGGCCGCTCGGCCGCGGCGAGGCGCTCGAACGCCGCGGCATCGGGGCCCTCCGGCGTCATCGGCACCCCGACGAGGCGGACGGGGTGGGCGCGCAGCAGCGCCTGGAAATTGAAGTAGCAGGGGTCGTCGACCAGCACCGCGTCGCCGGGCCGCAGCAGGAAGCGGCAGACCAGGTCGATGGCCTGGGTGCCCGACGCGGTCAGCAGGATCTGGTCCGCCGTCGCCGCGATCCCCTCCTCGGCGAAGCGGCCCAGCAGCAGCCGGCGCAGCGCCGGCGACCCGCGCGCGCCGCCGTACTCCGACAGGACGCGGTCGTCGGCGCGGGCGAGCGCGCGCAGCCCGCGCCGCAGGGCGGCGGTCGGCATCCACGCCGCCGGCAGCCATCCGCAGCCGGGTTTGGCGAGCGCGGAGTCGGCGTCGAGGGACTGGCGCGACACCCAGAACGGGTCGACCGCGCGCTCGCGCGGCCCTCCCGTCCCGGCCAGCGCGAGCGGCGGCAGGTCGCTGCCGGTGACGTAGAAGCCGGACCCGCGGCGGGCGCGGATCACCCCCTCGGCGGCCAGCCGGTCATAGGCCTCGACCACCGTGGACGGCGACACGGCCATGGTGTCGGCGAAACGGCGCACCGAGGGCAGGCGGTCCCCGGGCCCCAGCGCCCGGCTGGCGATCTTGCGGCGGACGGCGTCCATCACCGCCGCGGTGCGGGTTCCGTCGCGCTCGGCCATGGGTGACCTCGGCAAAGTGTGCTGAACAGTCTACCCATACAGATTGTCAAAATTGTATGCCACTGTTTCTGGCGCCCCCACGCCCGACCCGGTACTCCGGAGGCACCGACGGAACGGACACGGGGCAGGGCGCGGGGATGGCACAGGGGACCGAGGGGCGGAGCGGGGGGAGGGCTGCAGGCTGGGGCAGCGGGCTGGTCGGCGTGGTCATCTTCAGCGGCTCGCTCCCGGCGACCCGGGTGGCGGTCGCCGATCTCCCGCCGCTGTTCCTGACCTCCCTGCGGGCGGTGGTCGCGGCGCTGCTGGCGATGGCGCTGCTGGCCGCCCTGCGCCAGCCCCGCCCGGCGCGCCGCGACCTTCCGGCCCTGGTCCTGGTGGCCCTGGGCGTGGTGGTGGGCTTCCCGCTGCTGACGGCCTGTGCGCTCCAGACGATGACGGCGGCGCGCTCGACCGTGTTTGTGGGGCTGCTGCCCCTGGCCACGGCGCTGTTCGCCGTGCTGCGCGGCGGCGAACGGCCGCGGCCCGCCTTCTGGCTGTTCTCGGCGGTCGGCGGGGCGACGGTCGCGGGCTTCGCCCTCGGCCTCGGTGGTGGGGGCGGCGACGGGTCCGGCGCGTGGGGCGGGGACGATCTGATGATGGTCGCGGCCATCGTGCTGTGCGGGCTCGGCTACGCGGAAGGGGCCCGGCTGGCGCGCCGCCTGGGCGGCTGGCAGGTGATCTGCTGGGCGCTGGTCGTGGCGCTTCCGGTGATGGCGCCGCTGACCGTGTGGACCGTGCCGGCCGGGCTGGCCGGCGTCGGCGCGCCGGCATGGCTCGGTGTCGCCTACGTCTGCGTCTTCAGCATGCTGGTCGGCTTCGTCTTCTGGTACCGCGGGCTGGCGCTGGGGGGCGTCGCCGGCGTCGGCCAGTTGCAGCTCCTTCAGCCCTTCCTCGGCCTGTCGCTTGCCGGGCTGGTGCTGGGCGAGCCCGTCGCCGGCAGCATGGTGGGGGCGACGGTGGTGGTGGTCGCCTGCGTGGCCGGCGCCCGGCGCTTCGCCTGACCAGGGGCGTGCCGGGCCGCGCCGCTACGGCCGCGCCGCGTCGTCGATCAGGAGCTGCACCCCTTCGCGCCCGTTCCAGCGGTCGGCGCGCAGCACGCCGGCGACGTGCAGCGGCGCCCCGCCCGAGGCCAGCAGGCCACGGCCCAGCTCGCTCTCCAGGGCGCGGAAGGCGATCGCCTTGAGACGGCCGCCGTCGCTGCCGGAGAGGATGCAGCGCACATGGTTGGTGCCGACCACATCGGCCCGCACGACCCGGGCGTCGGCGACGGCGAAGCGGGGCTCGGCGTTGCCGGTGCCGAAGGGGCCGAGGCGGGCCAGCGTCTCCACGAATCCGGCCGAGGCGGCGCCGACCGCCAGCGCGCCGTCCAGCTCCAGGGTCGGCACCAGGGGGGTGGCGGCGATCTGCTCGGCCACCCGGCTGGCCAGGAAGGCGCGCAGCTCGGCCATCCGCTCGGCGGCGACGGTGAAGCCGGCGGCCATGCGGTGCCCGCCGCCGGCCAGCAGCAATCCCTCCTGGCGCGCCGCGATCACCGCCGCGCCGAGGTCGACCCCGCGCACCGAGCGGCCCGACGCCTTGCCCAGCACGCGGCCGTCGGGCCCCTCGACCAGGGCGACGACGCAGGCCGGGCGGCCGTAGCGCTCCTTCAGGCGGCTGGCGACGATGCCGATGACGCCGGGGTGCCAGCCCTCGCCGGCGACGAACACCAGCCCGCCGTCCGCCGCGCCCAGCGCCTCGGTGCGGGCGATGGCGTCCTCCAGCACGGCCGCCTCGACGGTGCGCCGCTCGCCGTTGTGGTCCTCGAGGCGGCGGGCCAGCTCCAGGGCCTCCGTCGGGTCGTCGGTGGAGAGCAGGCGCGCGCCGAGGTCGGCGGCGCCGACCCGGCCGCCGGCGTTGACCCGTGGCCCCAGCACGAAGCCGGCGTGGTAGGCGTCGGGCCGCTCCTTGACGCCGGCCACGTCGGCCAGCGCGGCCAGGCCGGGGTTGCGGCGCTGCGCCATCACCTTGAGCCCCTGGCACACCAGGGCGCGGTTGAGACCGGTGAGCGGGACCACGTCGCACACCGTGCCCAGCGCCACCAGGTCCAGCCACGCCATCAGGTCGGGCTCCGGCCGGTCCGGCCCGTACCAGCCGGCGGCCCGCAGCGCCCGGTTCACCGCGACCACCGCCAGGAAGGTCACCCCGGCGGCGCACAGGGTGCGGTAGCTCCCGTCCTCGTCCAGGCGGTTCGGGTTGACCACGGCCAGGGCCGGGGGCAGGCGCGGCTCGGCGGCGTGGTGGTCGATGACGACGACGTCCAGCCCGGCCTGCGCGGCCGCCTCCAGCGGGGCGAAGGCGGCGACGCCGCAATCCACGGTGACCACCAGGCGCATGCCCTCGGCCTTCAGGCGCAGCAGGGCGGCGGCGTTGGGGCCGTAGCCCTCGGTGATGCGGTCGGGCACGTAGACCCTGAGGTCGCGGCCCGCGGCGCGGAAGAAGCGCCGCAGCAGCGCCGCCGAGGTGGCGCCGTCCACGTCGTAGTCGCCGAACACGCACACCGCCTCGCCGGTGGTGATGGCGGCGGCGATGCGCGCCGCCGCGGCGTCCATGTCATGGAAGCGCGACGGATCCGGCAGCAGGGCGCGCAGGGTGGGGGCGAGGAAGTCGTCGCAGGCCTCCTCGGTCACGCCGCGGGCCGCCAGCACCCGGCCGACGATCTCCGGCAGCCCCCGTCCTTGGGCCAGCGCCCAGGCCATGCGCTCGTCGCAGGCGCGCGCCTGCCACAGCCGGCCGGTGAGGGAGCGGGAGACGTTGAGGAAGCCGCGGGTCTCGGTCATGGGGCCTGGGCACGGTGAGGAGGACCGTTCCCATAGCAGATCGCGGCCGGCGCAGCCAACCGCGCTTGCCGCGCCGCCGCCGCCGCCCCAGATGGTGCGGTGACGCTTGCGCCAGCCGAGGAGCCCGCCATGGACGCCGCCACGCACGACGACGCGCTCTCCCGCCGCATTCTCGACCACGCCATGGCCATGGCCGCGGAGCGCGGCTGGCGCCGCACCGGCCTGGTCGCGGTGGCCGCCGCCGCGGGCGTCCCGCTGGGCGAGATGTACCGCCGCTTCCCCACCCGCGCCGCCCTTCTCGCCGGGGTGTCCCGCCAGGCCGACGCGGCCGTGCTGGCGGATGGCAGTGGGATGGATGGCGGTGCGGTGGATGGCGGTGCGGCGGACGGCGCCGGGGGTGGCGAGGACAGCGCGCGGGACCGCCTGTTCGATGCGCTGATGCGGCGCTTCGACGCGCTTGTTCCGCACCGCCCCGGCCTGGCCGCGGTGGCCCGCGGCCTTCCCGCCGAGCCGCTGACGGCGCTGGCGGTCTCGTGCCAGCTCGCGCGGTCGATGGCGTGGATGCTGCGGGCCGCCGGCATCGACCCCGACGGGCGCGGCGGGCCGGTCCTGGTGGCCGGGCTGTGCGGCGTGTACGCGCGGACCGCGCGGGTGTTCCTCAAGGACGATTCCGCCGACCTCGGGCGCACCATGGCCGCGCTGGACGCCGAGTTGCGCCGCGCCGAGTCGTGGGCGACCACCCTGTGCCGCGCCGCCGCGCCCGCGGCGCCCGCCCCGCCGCCGCCGTCCGACCCGGCCGCCGCGGCCGTCTGATGCGGCCGGATGCCGCGGCGGACGATGCGGCTGGATGCCGCGGCGGACGATGCCGATCGTTCGTTGTTGCAATGCAGCAAGATTGTCTATAATTTGTGCGGATCGCTGAAGCCGCGCGCGGATGGGCGGGGTGGATGCAACCGGCGGCGGTGCCGGGGAACCGGCACACCTCTCATGCGGGGATGAGCACTATGGCGATGCAGACCGGAAATCCGTTTCTGGACATGAATTTCTCGAAGATGCTGGGCGAGATGAAGGTGCCCGGCGTCGACATGGAGTCCATGCTGGCCAGCCAGCGCAAGAACATCGAGGCGGTGACCGCCGCCAACCAGCTCGCCATGGAGGGCCTCCAGGCCGTGCTGCGCCGCCAGGCGGAGATCATGCGCCAGGCGCTGGAGGAGGCCGGCAGCATGATGTCGGACATGGCCGCCGCCGGCTCGCCGGAGGAGAAGGTCGCCAAGCAGGCCGAGCTGATCAAGGCCGCCTTCGAGAAGACGCTGTCCAACACCAAGGAGCTGTCGGAGATGGTGGCGAAGTCCAACGCCGAGGCGGCCGAGGTGCTGTCCAAGCGCGTGTCGGAGAGCCTGGACGAGCTGAAGAGCGCCATCGCCCACGCCAAGAAGTGATCCAGCGCGCCCCGGCGCGCGACGCAAGGGCCGCCCTCCGGGGCGGCCCTTCGCATGCCCGGGAGCGGAAATCGGCGGCCGGCGCCGCCGAGACGGTTGCGATCCCGGCACCGGCGCGACAGGATCTCGTGCGAAGGACAACCGCAGGAGGGGGTGCGCCGTGACCGAGACGATCCAGTTCGACGATTTCCTGAAGGTCGACGTGCGCGTCGGCACCGTCGTCGCCGCCGAGCCCTATCCCGAGGCGCGCAAGCCGGCCTACAAGCTGACCGTCGATTTCGGGCCCGAGATCGGCACCAAGCGCTCCTCGGCCCAGCTCACCGTGCACTACACCCCGGACTCCCTGGTGGGCACCCGGGTCATGGGGGTGGTGAACTTCCCGGCCAAGCAGATCGGCAAGTTCCGTTCCGAATGCCTGGTGCTGGGGGTGCCCGACGCCGACGGCGCGGTGGTGCTGATCCGGCCCGACCTCGCCGTGCCCAACGGCGGCCGGCTGTTCTGACCGGGGGGCGGCGCGGCGCCACCCCCCGGGGCCGTGCGCTACGCCGTCCCGCCGGCCCCCGTTGCGATCGCCAGGGAGAGCGGCGGCGGGCTGGCCAGGGTCTGGAAGACCACGCAGTAGCGCTCGGTCAGCTTGGTCAGGCTGTCGATGCGCTCCTGCGGCTCGTCGGTGTCGAGGTCGAAGCGCAGGCGGATGGCGCGGAAGCCCACCGGGGCCTCCTTGGAGACGCCGAGCGTGCCGCGGAAGTCGAGGTCGCCCTCGGCCGACACGGTGCCGCCGCGCAGATCGAAGGCGAGCGCCGTGGCCACCGCCTTCAAGGTGACGCCGGCGCAGGCCACCAGCGCCTCCAGCAGCATGTCGCCCGAGCAGGCCTGGGTGCCCGGCCCCCCGGTCGCGGGGTGCAGGCCGGCCTCCACCAGGGCGCGGCCGGTCTCGACCTTGCAGGCGATGGCGGCGCCGTCGAGCTCCCCCTTCGCTCTCAGGGTGACGACGGCGGCCTCGGGGTTGTCCTTGTAGGTCTCCTTGAGCGGCGCTTGCAGCGCACGCAGGGCTTGGGCGTCCATTCCTCTCCTCGGACCTTTCTTCAGATGGCGGCGGCCGGGAAGGCCTCGTCGCCGTGGTGGCGCTCGCGGAAGGACCGGCTCAACTCACCCAGCAGGCGGTGCTTCCAGTCCTCGAACAGCGGGTCGACGCGGTCGCGCGGCCGCGGCAGGGGCGGGGTCGCCACGGTCTGGATGCGGCCCGGGGCCGGCTGCATGACGACGATCCGGTCGGACAGCACCAGCGCCTCCTCGATGTCGTGGGTGACCAGCACCATGGTCGGCCGTTCGTACGACCACAGCTCCAGAAGGTGGTCCTGGAGGTCGTAGCGTGTCAACGCGTCCAGCGCGCTGAACGGCTCGTCCAGCAGCAGCACCGACGGCCGCCCCACCAGGGCGCGGGCGAGCGCCACGCGCTGTGCCATGCCGCCCGACAGCTCGCGCGGCCAGGCCCCGGCGGCGTCGATCAGCCCGACCCGGCGCAGCGCCTCCTCGGTGCGCGCCACCTGCTCGGCCCTGGGCAGGTGGCGGATGCCGAAGGCGACGTTGTCGCGGATGCGCAGCCACGGCATCAGCCGCGGCTCCTGGAAGACCATGCCGATCTCGGCGCGCGGCGCGGCGACCGGCGCGCCGTTGAGCACGACGCGGCCCGTCGTGGCGGCGTCGAGGCCGGAGATGACGCGCAGCAGCGTGCTCTTGCCGCAGCCCGAGCCGCCGACCACGCCGAGGATCTCGCCCGGGCGGACCTGGAGGTCGATGCCGGAGAGGGCGAGGTGGCCGTTGGGGTAGCGCTTGGAGAGGGCCTCCACGGTCAGCATGGCTCAGCCTCCCGGCGTGAAGCCGTCCTGCCAGCGCAGGAACGGGCGGGCGGCGGCGGCGAGCAGGCCGTCGGTCAGCTTGCCCAGCACCGCGAAGGCGACGATGGCGGCCATGATGGTCTGCGGCTGGCCGGTCATCTGTCCGTCCACCAGCAGGAAGCCGAGCCCCTCGCTGGCCCCCATGAACTCGGCCGCCACCACGAACATCCAGCCGAGCCCCAGGCCGGTGCGCAGGGCGATGACGTAGCTGGGCAGGGTGGCCGGCAGCAGCACCCGCCACACCAGCGCCGGCCCGGACAGGCGGAAGATGCGGCCGACCTCGACCAGCTTGCGGTCGACGTCGAGGATGGCGCCGGACAGCGCGAGGTAGACCGGGAAGAAGACGCCGACGGCGATCAGGATCACCTTGGACGTCTCGAAGATGCCGAACCACAGGATGAACAGCGGCACCCAGGCGATCGACGGGATCGAGCGCAGCGCCTGGAAGGTCGGGTCGAGCAGGCGGCGCGCCGAGGCCAGATAGCCGGTCAGCGCGCCGAAGGCGGTGCCGGCCAGCACCCCGAACAGGAAGCCGGCGCCGACCCGCCACAAGGTGGCCGCGACGTGCACCACCAGGTCTCCGGAGCGCGCGAGGTCCCACAGGGTGGCGGCGATGCGGCTGGGCGGTGGCAGCAGCCGGCCGCTGCTCCAGCCCAGCGCCACCGCCGCCTCCCAGCCCAGGGCCAGGGCGGCGGGCACGATCAGCCCGGCCAGCGCCGCCGGCAGGGCGCGGCCGCGCGCCGGTGCCGGCGCCGCCTCCCCCCGCCCGGCCGGCGCGGCGGCGCCGTTGTCGGTCAGGATCGTCACCGCCGCGCCCCCCTTACGGCTTCAGGCCGGCGGTGAAGGAAGGATCGATCAGCGCCGCGGCGGCCGCCTTGACGTCGGCGTCGGCGGTCAGCACCCCCGCCTGCTGCAGCGCCAGCCCGGCGTCGACGATGGTGCGCTCCTGGGCGGCGCCGATGGCGGCGTTGGTCAGGTCGGTGCGCTCGAGCTGGCGGGCGATGACCGCCTCGGGCTGGCGGGCGGCGGCGGCGACGATGGCCTTCAGCCCGTCGGGGTTGGCCAGCGACCAGGCGCGGGCCTTCTCGTAGGCGCCCAGCACCCGGGCGACCAGCTCGGGATGCTCGGCCGCGAAGGCCTCGCGGACGTTGAGGATGCCCCAGGTGTTGGCGGCGGCGTTGCGGTGGAACAGGGTGCCTTCCCCGTCCAGCTCGGCCTGGGCCATCATCGGGTCGAGCCCGGCCCAGGCGTCGACGTTGCCGTTGACCAGGGCCAGCCGGCCGTCCTGGTGCTGCAGCAGCACCAGCTTGACGTCGCGGTCGGTCAGACCGGCGTCGGCCAGGGCGCGCACCAGGAAGATGTGCGGGTCGGTGCCGCGGGTGACGGCGATGCGCTTGCCCTTGAGGTCGGCGACGCGGGCGATGCCGGTGTCGGGCCGGGTGACGAGGGCGGTCCACTCCGGCTTGGAATAGACGTAGATCGACTTGATCGGGTTGCCGTTGATGCGCCCGATCAGCGACGCCGCGCCCGCCGTCGACCCGAAGTCGATGCCGCCGGCGTTGAGGAACTCCAGCGCCTTGTTGGAGCCGAGGCTGAGCACCCAGCGCACGCCGATGCCGTCCTGCGCCAACGCCTCCTCAAGCCAGCCCTTCTCCTTGAGGACCAGCGAGACCGGGTTGTAGTACGCGTAGTCCAGGCGGATCTCGTCCGGCTGCCCGGCGCGGGCGGCGGGAAACGGGGCGGCGGCTGTGGCGGCGGCGGCCAGGGCCGCGGCGATCAGGGCGCGGCGGGACAGCAACAGGGACATGGGGGTAACCTCCGGAGGTCCGGCCGCCTTGGGCGGCGGCCGGTTGGTCGTTGTCGGGAGGCGGGGGAAGGATCTCGCCCGCCGCAGCCCGGCGGCTGGGCGGTCGCCCGGCGCTTTAGCTGCATTTGTAGCGCGCCCGCAAGCTGTTTGCTCAAATCGGCGCGTGAAACCACTTCTAAGCAGTGTGTGAAATTCCGTCAACCCGAAAATATTCAACACGTACATAATGTCTTTTTCGGGAGGCGTTCTCCCTTGCGCCGGCGCGCGCCAGCTTTCCTAATGGCCGGCCAGGGCGGGGCGCTGAAGACTCCGCAGCGGGGCGTGGAACGGCAGGAGGCGACGGATGAAGAGACGGGCGTTTCTCGGCACCGGGGCGGGCGCGGCCGCGGGGGCGATGGCCGGGGCGATGGCGGTGACCGGGCCGACGGCGGCCCAGGGCGGGCCGGAGGTGCGGTGGCGGATGGCGTCGAGCTACCCCAAGAGCCTCGACACCATCTTCGGCGCCGCGGACATGGTGGCCCGCCGGGTGGCCGAGGCGACGGGCGGGCGCTTCCAGATCCGGGCCTACGCGGCGGGCGAGATCGTGCCGCCGCTCCAGGTGCTGGACGCGGTCCAGAACAACACCGTGGAGTGCGGGCAATCCGCCAGCTACTTCTATGTCGGCAAGGACCCGGCCTTCGCCTTCGACACCGCGCTGCCGTTCGGCCTGACGGCGCGCCAGCACATGGCGTGGCAGATCCACGGCGGCGGGCTGGCGATGGTGCGGGCCTTCCTGAAGGACTACAACGTCACCCTGCTCCCTGCCGGCAACACCGGGGCGCAGATGGGCGGCTGGTTCCGCAAGGAGATCGCCTCGCTCGACGACCTCAAGGGGCTGAAGATGCGCATCGGCGGCCTGGCCGGCCGGGTGCTGGAGCGGCTCGGCGTCGTGCCGCAGCAGATCGGCGGCGGCGACATCTATCCGGCGCTCGAGCGCGGCACCATCGACGCGGCGGAGTTCGTCGGCCCCTACGACGACGAGCGCCTCGGCTTCCACAAGGTGGCGAAGCACTACTACTATCCCGGCTGGTGGGAGGGGTCGGCGCAGATCCCGCTGCTCATCAACCTCGACGCCTGGGCGGCGCTGCCGGCGCCCTACCGGGCGGTGCTCGAGCAGGCCTGTGCCGAGGCCAACACCTGGATGCTGGCCAAATACGACGCGCTGAACGCGGCGGCCCTGAAACGGCTGGTCGGCGGCGGCGCCGTGCTGCGGCCGTTCCCGCGCGAGGTGATGGCGGCGGCGCACGACACGGCGTTCGCTCTCTACGACGAGATCGCCGCGGAGAATCCCCGGTTCCGGACCCTGTACCAGTCCTGGAAGGCGTTCCGGGAGGAGGAGTACCTGTGGTTCCGGGTCGCCGAGAACACGTTCGAGAACTTCGTCTATTCCCACCGGCACCGCGACTGACGGCGCCGCCCCGGCGTCCGGCGGGGCGGCCGTTCAGTCGAAGATGCCGCGCTCGCCCGCCGGCTTCAGCACCGGCGGCGGGCTGGCCAGCGCGGTCTGCCCGTTGCGGAACGGGTCGGGGATGTGGTGGCAGTCGACGTCCGCCAGGGTGCGGTAGCAGTAGACGTTGGAGCGGTCGACCACCATCGCCTCGGTGCAGTACCGCCCGGTCTCGTTGAGGCCGATGACCGAGCAGTCCATCCCGGTCACCGCCGACGCGGCGTGATCCACCAGCGTCTTCCTGGTGGAGGTCAGCGACACCGCGTCGGCCGCCGTGCCGGCGACCACGACCGGGGTGGTGCAGCCCGCCAGCAGCGCCGCGGCGGCCAGCAGGCCGGCCGGACCGGAGCGGGCGAAGCGGCGGGGCAGGGGCATGGAACCTCCGGTGCGCGGGCGCTGGGGACGGGATCGGGCCATTGCGCGCAGCCCCGCGTTAACAAGGGGTGAATGCGCTCAGCGCAGCAGCACGCAGGTGCGCGAGCGGCACTGCACCAGCACGAAGGCGTCCTTGTCCTCGGAACAGTTCACCTTGAACACCGTCTCCGCCTCGCGGCCGACGGCGTAGCGCAGCACCTCGACCTTGGTCGGCGTGCAGTTGCCGCTGCGCGCCGCCTCCTTGGCCTCGGCCTGGGCGGCCGAGACGCTGGCGGCCCCGGCGGTCGGGGGACCGGCGGTGGCGCACAGGGTGGCGCACAGGGCGGCGATCAGGGCGGGGGTGCGAGGGGAGCGGGAGCGGTGGGGCATGGGGCCGAGGGCAGACGCTGTTGGGGACCGGACCGCCGCAGTATGCCACGGCCCCCGGCGTTTGGTCACGGCGGCCCAGGGTTGAAGAACCGCACGCATACGATAATCTCTCCCCGAAGGCGGGCGGTCGCCCGGTGCGGGAGAAGGACGGGGCATGGCGACGATCACGGGCGGACCCGGCGACGACTGGCTGAACGGCAGCGCGGACGGCGACTGGATCGAGGGGGCCGACGGCAACGACACCCTGTTGGGGCGCGGCGGCGACGACACCCTGTGGGGCGGGTACGACAACGACCTGCTGTCGGGGGCCGAGGGCAACGACGTCCAGTACGGCAACGTCGCGGCCGACACCCTGCTGGGGGACGCCGGTGACGACACCCTGTTCGGCGGCCAGGGCGACGACCTGGTGTCCGGCGGGCTCGGCAACGACGCGCTCTACGGCAACATGATGTCGGACCTGGTGGTCGGCGGCGACGGCGTGGACTCCATCTTCGGCGGCCAGGGCAACGACACGATCGTCGGTGACGCCGGCGACGATTGGCTGTGCGGCAACCGCGGCGACGACCTCACCTACGGCGGCGACGGCAACGACTGGGTGCTCGACGGCACGGGGGCCGACACCATCTACGGCGGCGCCGGCGACGACATCCTGGAGGGCGGCTATCTGACCAGCGAGCCGAACCTGGTGTTCGGCGAGGAGGGCGACGACGGGCTGGCCGGCGGCGATGTCGCCGACACCCTGGACGGCGGCGTCGGCAACGACTTCCTGTTCGGGCGCAACGGCAGCGACCTGCTGCTGGGCGGCGACGGCGACGACACCATCTGGACGGCGGACACGGTGATGAGCGTCGGCGAGCAGGCCGACACCGTCTACGGCGGGGCCGGCGACGACCTCGTCATCGTCAACACCATGGGCGGCTGGCTGGACCTGACGGGCACGCGGATCGGCGGGATCCACGGCGACGCCGGCAACGACACCATCGATGCGACCGGGGCGCCGGCGTGGGACGACCTGCCCTATTCCCGCTTCGCCCGCTACGGATCCCGGATGGAGGGCGGGGAGGGCAACGACCTGCTCAAGGGGTCGCCGCTGATCGACTGGATGCACGGTGGCGATGGCGACGACACCCTGTGGGGTGGCGGCCAGGACGTCATGGACGGCGGGGCCGGCCGTGACGACCTCCACATCGCGGCCTCCCTGGCTCCCTACTCAGGACCGCCATGGGGGCCGACGGTGACCGGCGGCGACGGTGCCGACCGGTTCATCGTCGCTGGCGCCGGGGAGTCCGATCCGACCCGCACCGACCCGGGCGTCACCATCACCGACTTCGTGGACGGGGAGGACCGCATCGAGCTGACCGGGTTCGGCGGTGGCACCGCCACCATCGTCGCGGCGGGCGGCTTCCGCTCCACCCCCGGCACCATCGCCTACGCCGCGGACGCCGGCGCCGACGCGCTCACCGCCTATGTGCACGGCTACGACGGGGAACTGCTGGCGATCCGCATCGTCGGCGTGCGGGCGCTGGACGACGGCGACATCGCGTTCGTCTGAAACGCCGGCCACACGACAGCGCCGGACGCACGACAACACCGGACGCACGACAACACCGGACGCACAAAAACGCCGGAGCGGCGAACCCGCTCCGGCGTTGTCGTGCCGCCGGGGAGGCGACCGAGATCTGCGCCGCGGCGCTCCGGCTGCCCGGAAAGCCGCGGCGGCAGACCATTAGATCGAGTAGTACATCTTGTACTCGATCGGGTGCGGGCTGGTCTCGAAGGCCATGACCTCCTCCATGCGCAGATCGATGTAGGCGTCGATCATGCCGGCGGAGAAGACGTCGCCCTTCTGCAGGAAGGCGCTGTCGGCCTTCAGGCTGTCCAGGGCCTCGCGCAGCGAACCGCAGACGGTCGGGACCTGGGCGAGCTCCTCGGGCGGGAGGTCGTACAGGTTCTTGTCCATCGCGTCGCCGGGGTGGATCTTGTTCTGGATGCCGTCGAGGCCGGCCATCAGCATGGCGGCGCACGCCAGGTACGGGTTGGCACCCGGATCCGGGAAGCGCACCTCGACGCGCTTGCCCTTCGGCGAGGTCGCGTAGGGGATGCGGCAGGAGGCGGAGCGGTTGCGGGCCGAGTAGGCCAGCAGCACCGGGGCCTCGTAGCCCGGCACCAGACGCTTGTAGCTGTTGGTGGTCGGGTTGGTGAAGGCGTTCAACGCCTTGGCGTGCTTGATGATGCCGCCGATGTAGAACAGCGCGAGCTCCGACAGGTCGGCGTAGCCCGAGCCGGCGAACAGCGGCTGGCCTTCCTTCCAGATCGACTGGTGGCAGTGCATGCCCGAGCCGTTGTCGCCGAACACCGGCTTCGGCATGAAGGTCGCCGTCTTGCCGTAGGCGTGGGCCACGTTGTGGACGACGTACTTGTAGAGCTGCATGTTGTCGCCGGTGCGGACCAGCGTGTCGAACTTGATGCCCAGCTCATGCTGCGACGGCGCCACCTCGTGGTGGTGCTTCTCGACCGGCACGCCCATCTCGGCCAGCACGCTCAGCATCTCGGCGCGCAGGTCGTTGGCGGAGTCGATCGGCGGGACCGGGAAGTAGCCGCCCTTGATCGCCGGGCGGTGGCCCAGGTTGCCGTCCTCGTACTCCTTGCCCGAGGTGTAAGGGCCTTCCTCGGAGTCGAAGGAGTAGCTGACCTTGTGCATGTCGACCTGGAACTTCACGTCGTCGAACACGAAGAACTCGGCCTCGGGGCCGAAGAACGCCGTGTCGCCGATGCCGGCCTGCGCCATGTAGCGCTCGGCCGCCTTGGCGATGCCGCGCGGGCAGCGGTCGTAGGGCTGGCCGGTCGACGGCTCGAAGACGTCGCACATGATGTTCAGCGTCGGCTGCGCCGCGAACGGGTCCATGACCGCGGTCGTCGCGTCGAGCTGCAGGACCATGTCCGACTCGTTGATGGCCTTCCAGCCGGCGATCGACGACCCGTCGAACATGATGCCGTCCTCGAAGACGTCCTCGTCGATCGTCGACACGTGCTGGGCCGTGTGCTGCAGCTTGCCCCGCGGATCCGTAAAGCGGAGATCCACGTACTTGACGTCGTGCTCCTTGATCAGGTCGAAGACCTTGCTGATGTCGGACATATCGTATCTTCCACGCTTTAGAAGGTTTGGTTCCCGCGAACGTCGGTCCGGCCTTGCGGGGCGGGTGCGGCGCTGGCGGCGTTGTTTATGTCACGGCTCCCCGCCCCGCACAATCCGGCACCGTTCGGATGGCCCGCAGGCACCGTCTCGGATCCGGGGATGTCACCGTCGGGGCACAAGGCGGACGGTGTGTGGCGGCGAGGAGTGGCATGACCGATGGGCTCGTCACGAACGGTAAAGGAGGGGTCGGCCGATCGGGCGCCCGCAGGCGCCACCGATCAGATCGCGTCGGCGCCCTTTTCGCCGGTGCGGATCCGAATCACCTCCTCCACGGGGGTGACGAAGATCTTGCCGTCGCCGATCCGGCCGGTGTGAGCGGCCTGCTGGATCGCCTCGATCGCGCGTTCGACCAGGGCGTCCTCCATCACCACTTCGATCTTCACCTTCGGCAGGAAGTCGACCACGTATTCCGCGCCCCGATAGAGCTCGGTATGGCCCTTCTGGCGGCCAAAGCCCTTGGCCTCGGTGACGGTGATGCCCTTGATGCCGACCTCGTGAAGCGCCTCCTTCACTTCGTCGAGCTTGAACGGCTTGATGATGGCTTCGATCTTCTTCATGGGTCTCTCGTGTACGAGGTGCCAACGCCGGCAGGCGCCGTCCGCGCACCGCCAGCGAACCTTCGGGTAAGCATGGATCGTGCCAGCGGCGGGGGGCCACTCGAACGGCACCGATCGCCTCCTCCTTTCGGGCGATGCCAAAGGAGACGGCATGTGCCTGCTTCCGAACGCGGCAAAGTGAACGATATTTGGGCAGCCGACGCAAGCCGGGCCACGCCGCCCCGGGGCGGACCGCCGGTCGCCGGGGCCACGGGAAAAAACACCGGGCCCCGGCAAAAACCCCCTTGACCGGGGCGCCGGGCTTGGGGCATAGAACGCCTCCACTGCGGCGGCGGTAGCTCAGTTGGTAGAGCCCTCGGTTGTGGTCCGAGTGGTCGTGGGTTCGAATCCCATCCGTCGCCCCAGTCCCCTTTCCCCTCCCCATCCGCATCGCGGTCCCGTGGCCGCCCGTCCGCGTCAGGGGCCCTGTCGCGGTGACGCGCCCTTGCAGGCGGTTGCGCCGTCGTCGCGGCCGCGCGGCCGCGCGTGATCTGCCCATTGGACGGGCAGGGGCGGCGGCAGCCCTTCCTTGATTCTGGGCGCCACGTGCCGCACGCTGCCGGCCAAGGAACCAAGAGGACCGCCACGGGGGGATCGCGCCATGGGCCTCGACAGCGCGCTGCTGACCGTTGCCGAGATGTACCGGGCCGACGCCCTCGCCGTGGCCGCGGGGGTGCCCGGTGGCGTGCTCATGGAGAACGCCGGCACGGCGGTGGCGCGGGAGATCCAGGCGCGGTGGCCGGCCCGGCGCACCGTGGTGCTGTGCGGACCCGGCAGCAACGGCGGTGACGGCTTCGTCGTGGCGCGGCGTCTCCAGGAGGCGGGCTGGCCGGTGGCGCTGGCGCTGGCCGGAGAGCGCGACGCCCTGAAGGGGGATGCCGCCGCCGCCGCCGCCCGGTGGACGGGGCCGGTGGAGGAGCCCGCGGTCGCGCTTCTGGACGGCGACCCGCTGGTGGTCGACGCGCTGTTCGGGGCCGGCCTGTCGCGCCCGCTGGAGGGCGGCGCGCGGGCGCTGGTGGAGGCGCTGGTGGCGCGCCGGGCGACCGTGGTCGCGGTGGACGTTCCCAGCGGCGTGCTGGGCGACACCGGCGCCGTTCTGGGCGGAGCCGAGCCGGGGGTGGCGCCCCAGGCGGCGCTGACCGTCACCTTCTTCCGCAAGAAGCCGGCCCATCTGCTGCTGCCCGGGCGCGGGCTCTGCGGCGAAACGGTGGTGGCCGACATCGGCATTCCCCCGGGGGTGCTGGCCGAGATCAAGCCGCGCCAATGGGAGAACGGGCCCGCCCTGTGGCGCGCCGCCTTTCCCTGGCCCGCCCTCGACGCCCACAAATACGCGCGCGGCCATGCCGTGGTGCTGGGCGGCGGCCGGATGACCGGGGCGGCGCGGCTGGCGGCGCGCGCCGCGCTGCGCACCGGCGCCGGGCTGGTGTCCGTGGCCTGCCCGCCCGAGGCGTTCGCGGCGTTGCTGAAGGACGCCCGGCGCAACGCGGTGCTGCTCGGCCCGGGGGCGGGCACGGAGCCGGCCACCCGCTCACGGGTGCTGGCGGCGCTGGCGGCGGAGAAGGCCTGCGTGCTCGACGCCGACGCCCTGACGGTGTTCGCCGACGCTCCCGACGACCTGCTCGACCGCCTCGACGAGCGCTGCCTGATCACCCCCCACGAGGGGGAGTTCGCGCGTCTGTTCGACCTCACCGGGGCCAAGCTGGCGCGCGCCCGCGCGGCGGCGGCGCGGTGCGGTGCGGTGGTTCTGCTGAAGGGGGCCGACACGGTGGTGGCCTCGCCCGACGGGCGGGCGGTCATCAACGCCAACGCCCCGCCGTCGCTGGCCACCGCGGGATCGGGGGACGTGCTGGCGGGGCTGGCGCTGGGGCTGCTGGCCCAGGGGATGGCCGCCTTCGACGCCGCCTGCGCGGCGGTCTGGCTGCACGGCGAAGCGGCCCGCGCGGTCGGCCCCGGCCTGATCGCGGAGGACCTGCCGGAGGCCCTGCCGACGGTGCTGCGCGCGCTGTCCGAGGCGGCGTGAGCCCGACCATCCGCCGCCCGAGGCCGGCCGGCCCGGCCGCCTGAGCCGGGGCGCCGGTGCCGAGGCGCACGGATCGGGGCGCCCGGGCCGGCGGGCGCAGCCGGTGATCGCGGTCAGGCCGCGGCGCGCGTCCCCGGCGCCCCGTCGTCGGTGGCGAACCAGCCCGCGGTGTGGGCCCGCACCTGGGCGATCTTGGCGATCTCACGCGGGTCGGGCTCGCGGCGCTGTTCGCGCTCGAAGATGCGCAGGAGACGATGGCGCCCCTCCGGGGTGGCCGCCAGCCGGTCGAAGAGGAGCCGAGCCGCCCCCGGCGGAACCCCCTCGTGACGGGCGATGAGCGTCACCTGGTCGGCCAGGAGGGCGGTGATGGAGAAGGTCGCGGGATCGCTGTGGAGTGGCACGACACGGCTCCTTCCGCGGCGTGTGCCGCGGGGTGCAAGGAACGGGAAGGGGGGCGCCGGCGCCATCAGGCGGCGCGAGCGAGGGCACAGGGGGCCGCCGCCGCCCGGGCCCGCCCGGCACGCGCCGCGGCGATGACGACGCGCACATCCGCCCGGCTCAGCCCGTCACGGGCGAGCAGAAGGTCGAGGATGGGGTCGTCGAGCAAATGCTCGACCATTGCCGGACCGGACAGCGCCGGGCCGGGCAGCGCGTGAAAGGTGTGGCTCGCCATCGTGCTTCTCCCTGTGTGTGCGGAGGGGTTCGTCCCCCCCGGTCCGCCCGCGTTCGCGGCGGGCGTCCATTCCTCGTTTCGTCCGCTGCCGCCGGCGTCCCGCGGCTGTGGGCCGGAGCGGGGGGCCGGAGCGGGGGGGCCGGTGCGGTGCAGCCGACCGTTGCATCATAGCGTCCGGCGGCCGCGGCTGCATTCATCGCAAGGCACTACCTACTTCGATATCTACTTTGACGTGCACTATCTCTCTCGCTAAAAGGGCTTCGACCAAAGTCCTAGGTCCGAAGTACCGGCAAGCAAAAATTCACGCGCCACCACACCCGGACCTGCCGAAGTATGATCCATGGCGAGGGGTTTTGCATCGGGCGCAAAAGAAATAGGCGCTCCGGGTGCGGGGTATTTCTCGAGGCCAGGTCCTTCCGACGGCCGTCCGCCGGGCGCCGGGCGTCGCGGGCGGGGATACTGGGCGGTGCCGGCGGCGGCCGGCGGTGCGGCGGGGATCGCACGGCTGGGCGGTGTGCTTGGCACTTGCCCGCACCGGCGGCAAAGCGCAGAGTCCCGGCCATGGACGACCGCACTTCTCCGGTGGCCCCGCCACCCGCCGGTCCGCCGCCGCCGTCGGGCGACGAGGCGGCGGCCGGCCTTCTCGACCGCGCCTGGGAGAGCCTGTGGGCGCGCTGGCGCGACATCGCGGCGTCGGCGCGCGTGGCGGTCGGCGCGGCGCCGCGCCCCCACCTGCCCAAGGAGGACGCCGAGCGCCTGAGGGCGCAGATGCAGGCCTGCCTGGAATCGCGCGGCGGCGAGGTGTCGGCGCGGGCGCGGGCGGCGCAGCTCGGCCGCACCTACCTGGCGCTCGACGCCGAGGGACGGCGCAACTTCCTGATGGTGCTGGCCCGCGACTTCGACGTCGACCGGGCGACCGTCGACGCCGCCGTGCAGGCGTTCCACGCCGCCGAGGACCCGGTGGCGCGCGGCCGCGCGGAGCGGGCCCTGCGCGCCGCGCTGGAACCGCCGCGCCTGACCCTGCTGACCCAGTTCAACGGCCTGCCCGAGGGCGTCAAGTTCCTGGTGGACCGGCGTGCCGAGCTGCTCGGCATGGCGCCCGGGGAGCCGCTGCTGCAGGCCCTGGAGGACGATCTCAAGAGCCTGCTGCGCCGCTGGTTCGACGTCGGCTTCCTGGAGATGCGGCGGATCACCTGGGACAGCCCGGCGTCGCTTCTCGAGAAGCTGATCGCCTACGAGGCGGTCCACGAGATCCGGAGCTGGCAGGATCTCAAGGACCGGCTGGACAGCGACCGCCGGTGCTTCGCCTTCTTCCACCCGCGCATGCCCAACGAGCCGCTGATCTTCGTCGAGGTCGCCCTGGTGGCGGGGATGTCCGACAACGTCCAGGCGCTGCTCGACCCGTCCGCCCCGGTGTGCGACCCGAAATCCGCCGACGCCGCCATCTTCTACTCCATCTCCAACGCCCAGAAGGGGCTCGCCGGAATCAGCTTCGGCAACTTCCTCATCAAGCGCGTGGCCGACGAGCTGACCGCCGAGTTCCCCAACCTCAAGACCTTCGCCACCCTGTCGCCGATCCCGGGTTTCCGCCGCTGGCTCGACGGGGAGCTGGCGGCGCGCGGCGACGCGGTGCTGAGCGGGAGCGAGGCCGAGCGCATCGCCGAGCGCCTGTCCGACGGGTGGGCCGAACGGGACAGCCGCGAAAGCGGCGGGGAGAGCGACGCTGGACTCACCGCGCCGCCGGCCGGCGCCCTGGCGGCCGCCCTGGCGTTGCCCGGATGGCCCGACGACGAGGCGCTGTGCAAGGCGGTGAAGCCGCCGTTGACCCGGCTGTGCGCCCATTACCTGACGGCCGTGCCGGGCCCGTCGCGCGACGGCGGCCGGCCCCGCGCGCGGGATCCCGTGGCCCACTTCCATCTGTCCAACGGGGCGCGGATGGAGCGGCTGAACTGGATGGGCGACCGCTCGGCCAAGGGCATCGCCCAGTCCTGCGGCCTGATGATCAACTACCGCTACCGGCTGGGCGACATCGAGTCCAACCACGAGGCCTACACCGGCGAGGGGCGGGTCACGGCGTCGTCGGCGCTGCGCTCCCTGGCCAAGGGCGCCCAGGGGTAAGGGGTGGCAACGGGGTGATGGTCGCCGGAGGCGCGGCCCACGCCCCGGCCGGCCTCGGCGCGACCCCGGCGGCGCCCGGGCGCGGCGCCGGGGCGTGGCCATTTTGGGTGTTTGCCGGGAAACCGTTATGCTATAGACCGCTTCACGCTGGCGGTCGGGCCCGGGCGATGGCCGGGCTTGCGCCGTCACGGCCGAGGCGGGCGTGGCGGAACTGGTAGACGCGCCGGATTTAGGTTCCGGTGACTTCGGTCGTGGGGGTTCGAGTCCCTTCGCCCGCACCACGGCAGTGTTTGAATCGATCGCAGACCGCGGTTCCGGGCCGTTCCCAGGGGGCGCCGCCGGGCCGACAACGAAACAGGCTTCCGCTCCAATGCAGATTACCGAAACCAGCACCGACGGCCTGAAGCGCGAGTTCAAGGTCGTCGTGTCCGCCAAGGACATCGACGAGAAGGTCAACCTCCGGCTCGAAGAGGTGCGCCAGCAGGTGCAACTTCCCGGCTTCCGCCCTGGCAAGGTGCCGGTGTCGGTGGTCAAGAAGCGCTACGGCGGCTCCGTGCTGCGCGAAGTGCTCGAGGAGGCGGTCGGCGACAGCTCCCGCCAGGCGCTCGACGAGCGCGGCCTGCGCGTCGCCATGCAGCCGAAGATCGAGCTGGACAAGTACGAGGAGGGCGGCGACCTCGGCTACACCATGACGGTCGAGCTGCTGCCCGACATCGAGCCCGGCGACCTGTCGACGCTGGAGCTGGAGCGGCCGGTGGCCGAGGTCGACGAGGCCCAGGTCGAGGAGACGCTGCAGCGCATCGCGTCGTCGCGCTCGACCAGCGCCCCGGTGACCGACGACCGGGCGGCGGCGAACGGCGACGTGGTGGTGATCGACTTCGCCGGCACCGTCGACGGCGAGGCCCGCCCCGGCATGGACGCCAAGGATTTCGAGCTCGAGCTCGGCTCCAACCAGTTCATCCCCGGCTACGAGGAGCAGCTGGTCGGCGCCAAGGTCGGCGAGCACCGCACCGTGACCGTCAGCTTCCCGGAGGACTACGGCGCCGCCGAACTGGCCGGCAAGGAGGCCGTGTTCGAGGTCGACGTGAAGGAGCTGCGCGAGAAGGTTCCGGCCGTCCTGGACGACGAGATGGCCAAGGAGTTCGGCCTCGACAGCCTCGACAAGCTGAAGGAGTCCGTCCGCGAGAAGCTGAAGGGCGACTACGCCGGCGTGTCGCGCCAGCGGGTGAAGCGCCAGCTCCTCGACAAGCTGGCCGAGCGCCACTCCTTCGACGTGCCGCCGGGCATGGTCGAGATCGAGTTCAACGCCATCTGGCAGCGCCTCCAGGAGGAGCTGAAGAAGGGCACCGCGGGCGAGGACCAGGACAAGCCCGAGGAGGAGCTCAAGGCCGAGTACCACGCCATCGCCGAGCGCCGGGTGCGCCTGGGCCTGCTGCTCTCCGAGGTCGGCCGGCGCAACGACGTGCAGGTGTCCCAGGACGAGCTGAACCGCGCCCTGATCACCGAGGCGCGCCGCTGGCCGGGCCAGGAGCGCCAGGTGTTCGAGTTCTTCCAGAAGAACCCGCAGGCGGTGGAGAACCTCCGCGCGCCGCTGTTCGAGGACAAGGTCGTCGACTTCATCCTCGAACTGGCCACGGTCAACGAGCGCTCCGTGACGGTCGAGGAGCTGCTGCGCGACCCGGACGAGGAGGAGGCGGCGGCCGCCTGAGGCGGACGGCGCCGCGCCGACGAGCGGGCGGCCTGACGGTCGCCCCTTTCGTTCCTATATAGATGGGGACGCCCATCCCGTGGGCATGCCACGCAAGGCAGAGGCAGAGGTCAGGGTCAGAAAACATGAACAATTTTGAGCCCCAGATGAACGCTCTCGTCCCGATGGTCATCGAGCAGACCAACCGGGGTGAGCGCGCCTACGACATCTACTCGCGCCTCCTGAAGGAGCGGATCGTCTTCGTGATCGGCGGCATCAACGACGCAGTCGCCAGCCTGATCTGCGCCCAGCTGCTGTTCCTGGAGTCGGAGAATCCGAGCAAGGACATCTCCTTCTACATCAACTCGCCGGGCGGCTACGTGTCGGCCGGCCTGGCGATCTACGACACCATGCAGTACATCCGCCCGCAGGTGTCGACCGTGTGCATCGGCCAGGCGGCGTCCATGGGGGCGCTGCTGCTGGCCGCCGGTGCGCCCGGCAAGCGCTTCTCGCTGCCCAACAGCCGCATCATGATCCACCAGCCCTCGGGCGGTGCCCAGGGCCAGGCGGCGGACATCGAGATCCAGGCCCGCGAGATCCTGAAGCTGCGCGAGCGGCTCAACCAGATCTTCGTGAAGCACACCGGCCAGACCATGGACACGATCGAGGCCAACATGGAACGCGACACCTTCCTGTCGCCCGAGGAGGCCAAGGCCTTCGGCCTGATCGACGAGGTGGTCGAGAGCCGGCCGCGGAGCGGCGACGACCAGGGGGCCTGAGGCCCCCTGTCGGGGGGCGCTCCCACAAAATGTTGAACGCCGCAGCGCGCCTGTTGTTGAAAAGCACGCTTCGGGCGCGCTACGGTGACCGCATCCCGGTCGATGCCCGCTCGGAGCGGGTGCGGGATGCACGGAATGGAAGGCGGCGGGGGACGTCGCTCGGACCGGCAGCTGTATGGAAACCGCAGGTTTGTCCCCCGGGAGCATGACGGAGTACCGATGACCAAGTCCAGCAGCGGCGATTCGAAGAATACGCTCTACTGCTCCTTTTGCGGCAAGAGCCAGCACGAGGTCCGCAAGCTGATTGCCGGTCCGACCGTGTTCATCTGCGATGAATGCGTCGAGCTGTGCATGGACATCATTCGCGAGGAGAACAAGACCACCCTCGTGAAGTCGCGGGACGGGGTGCCGACGCCGCGCGACATCCACACCGTGCTCGATGACTACGTGATCGGTCAGGACCACGCCAAGCGCGTGCTTTCGGTGGCTGTCCACAACCACTACAAGCGCCTGTCGCATGGAACCAAGCACAACGACGTCGAGCTGGCGAAGTCCAACATCCTGCTGGTCGGCCCCACCGGCTGCGGCAAGACGTTGCTGGCCCAGACGCTGGCGCGCATCATCGACGTTCCGTTCACCATGGCCGACGCCACCACGTTGACCGAGGCGGGCTACGTCGGCGAGGACGTCGAGAACATCATCCTCAAGCTGCTCCAGTCGGCCGACTACAACGTCGAACGGGCGCAGCGCGGCATCGTCTACATCGACGAGGTCGACAAGATCTCGCGCAAGTCCGACAACCCGTCGATCACCCGCGACGTGTCGGGCGAGGGCGTGCAGCAGGCGCTCCTGAAGATCATGGAGGGCACCGTCGCCTCGGTGCCGCCGCAGGGCGGCCGCAAGCACCCCCAGCAGGAGTTCCTGCAGGTCGACACCACCAACATCCTCTTCATCTGCGGCGGCGCCTTCGCCGGGCTGGAGAAGATCATCGCCCAGCGCGGCAAGGGCACCTCGATCGGCTTCGGCGCCGACGTGCGCAGCCCCGAGGAGCGGTCGACCGGCGACATCCTGCGCCAGGTCGAGCCCGAGGATCTGCTGAAGTTCGGCCTGATCCCGGAGTTCGTCGGCCGCCTGCCGGTGGTCGCCACCCTGGCCGACCTCGACAGCGAGGCCCTGGTGGAGATCCTCACCAAGCCCAAGAACGCCCTCGTCAAACAGTACCAGCGCCTGTTCGAGATGGAGGACGTGCGCCTCGACTTCTCCGAGGACGCGCTGAAGAACATCGCCTCCAAGGCGATCGCCCGCAAGACCGGGGCGCGCGGCCTGCGCTCGATCATGGAGGCGATCCTTCTCGACCCCATGTTCGACCTGCCCGGGCTGTCCGGGGTGGAGAGCATCGTCATCAACAAGGAGGTGGTGGAGGGGCGCGCCAAGCCGCTCTACGTCCACTCCGACCGACGAAGCGAGGCGCCCGGCGCGTAAGCCGGGGCCGTCACCGGGACAAACGAAAGGGCGCCGCAAGGCGCCCTTTTTTTGCGCCGGGCGCCCCCGCCCTCAAGCCGGTGCGCCGGAACCGGGGGTGGTGCCCATCGGCGCGGCGAAGACATACCCCGCGGCGTAGAGCGCCTGCACCGGCAGCGGCACGCCCCCCACCCGGTCGACCTTGCCCTTCAGGCGGCGGACCAGCGCGTCGAGGGCGCGGCTGTCGTGGTCGAGGGTGGTTCCATACACCGCGGTGATCAGATGGTTGCGGGCGACCGGCTCCTCGGGATGGTCGGCAAGGCTGGCGAGGAAGCGCATTTCCAACCGGGACAAGGGAATGGGGACACCGCCCGGGGCGATGAGCCGCCACGACCGGCAGTCGAGGAGCCACTGGGGCGCACCGCCCGGCACCGCCCGCTCCCGGGCCAGCCGCCGTGCCAGGGCCCGGACATGGGCGGCGAGCTCGCGGAAGCTCACCGGCTTGGACAGGTAGATGTCGGCGCCGGCGTCGAGCCCGGCGAGGCGGTCGTCCTCGAGCCGGCGCGCGGTGAGCATGACGATGCCGAGAGTGGACCGGGCGCGCAGGCGGGCTGCGATGTCGAATCCGCTTTCGCCGGGCAGGTTGACGTCCAGAATCACGATGTCGCCGTCGCCGCTCAGCAGCGGCTCGAGGTCGGTGCCGCTTTCGGCCTGGTGCACCTCGTGGCCCTCGGAGTGGAGGTACAGCGCAACGTCCTCCCGCAGCGCCGCTTCATCCTCGACGACGACGACCCGCGCCATGGCTCTTTGCTCATCATCCGACATTGGTGGTATGGCTGCACTATCGCCGTTCCCCAGCGTCTCGTCAAAGCGGTTGTCCCATGCTTCTGGAACGCATTGCAACGGGGGGCCCGCCGGGCCGGACGCGGGCTCCCGTGCCGGACGCGGCGCGGTGACGCGCCACCTCCGCGCCCTCTGCCTCGGCGCGTGGCTCGCGGTGGCGGCCGCCGGCATCCCGGGGGCCCAGGCGGGTGGGGTGGCGACGCCCGTCGGTGACGGCACCCTCGACCTGGCGCCCGTCCTCGACGTCCTGGTCGACCCCGGCGGCGCCCTGGACCTCGACGCGGTCGCCGCGGAGCGGGGTGGCACGGCGGCGTTCCGGCCACTGAGCGAGGGCCCGCAATCCTTCGGCCAGAGCACCGGTGCCGTGTGGGGACGGGCCCGCCTCGACCTGACCGGCGTGCGCGCCGCCGAGGGCTGGCGGCTGGCGATCCAGACGCTGCTGATCGAACGCGCCGACATCTATGTCCTGGACGGCGAGGGGCGCCTGCTGATGCACGCCGCGCGCGGGCTGAGCATGGATCCCGTGCCGGCCGGCACCCTTCAGTACGCCGCCGACCTGACGCCGTTCGCCGGCCGGGCGGTGACCCTCTACCTGCGCATCCAGTCCCGCTTTACCCTGGTCATCGCCCCGGTGGTGCGCAGCGCCCTGGCGCAGGAGCGCCACGAATCCGGAATGCTGCGCATCCAGGCTCCCCTGGTCGGCTCGATCGCGAGCATGCTGTTCCTGTTCGGCGTCCATTGGCTGCTGCTGCACAACCGCCTCTACGGCTACGCCTTCGGAACGGCGCTGGGGGTGGCGATCACCGCGCTCTACGGCTCGGGGCTCAACCGCACCTACTGGCTGTCCTGGGGCGGCAACATCGACTGGTGGATCATCGAGTCCGGCGCGATCATCGGCCTGCACTGCCTGCCCCTGTTCACCGCCGCCTACCTCGGCTTCGACGACCGCCGCCCGGCGCTCTACCGCGGCCTGTGGCGGGTCGTCGTCCTGATGAGCGTCGGCAACGTGGCGACCATGCTGGTCCTGCCCTACCGCCTGATCACGGTGCTGAGCCTCAGCTTCTTCTTCGTGTCGGCGGTGTCGGTGTGGCTGATGGCGTTCCAGCGCGGCCCCGGCCGGCGCGAGCGCGGCACGCTGATCCTCGCGATGGTGCCCTTCCTCCTGCTCAACAGCCTCCACCTCGTGGCGTTCAACCGTTGGGCGCCGGCGGCCCTGCCGTGGCGCGACCTGGTCCCGCATCTCTTCAACATCGCGATGGCGACGCTGCTGCTGGGCTTCGCGCTGGCGGTGGCCGACCAGATCCGGTTCCGCCTGGCGACCCTGGTCGCGCAGCGCACCCGCCAGCTCGTTGACGCCAACCTGCGCACCGAGGAGGCCCTGGTCGCCGAGCAGACGGCGCGCCAGCGCCTGCGGCAGTTCATCCGGATGGCCGCCCACGAGTTCAAGACTCCGCTCGCGGTGATCGACGGCGCGGCGCAGGTCCTGCCGCTGCTGATCGCGCCGGTCGCGGCCGACGCGCAGCGCCGTCTCGACAACATCCGGGCCAATGTGGGCCGCCTGCTGACCCTGATCGAGGCCTGCTTCGCGGAGGACCGGCTGGACGAGGCCGGGCTGGTCCTTCACGTCGGCGCCTTCGATCCGGCGGCGCTGGTGGAGGAGGTCGCGCAGCACCACCGCCTGCTGCACGGCCGCGCCGTGCGGGTGCGCATCGTCGACCCGCCGGCCACCGTGACCGGCGACCTGGAGTTGCTGCGCATGGTGTTCAACGCCCTCGTCGACAACGCCGCGAAGTACTCACCCCCCTCGGCCGCGGTGGAGGTCGAGGTCGCCTCGGCGGCGGGCGGCCTGCGGGTCGCCGTCCGCGACCGCGGGCGCGGCGTTCCCCTGCGGGACCGGGAGAAGCTGTTCACCCGGTACTTCCGGGCCTCCAACGTGACGGCGGTGCCGGGAACCGGCCTCGGCCTCTATCTCGCCCGCTCGATCGTGACGAAGCACGGGGGGGCGCTCGCCTTCGCCGACCGCGCCGGCGGTGGCACCGAGTTCGTGGTGGAGCTTCCCGCCGACGCCGCGCCGGGCCCGCGCGTTCTCAGCCGCGCAGGCGCGCCATGTTCTCCCGATAGCGCTGCGGCCCGCCGGTGAAGGTCGCGGTGCCGGCGACCAGCACGTCGGCGCCGGCCTCGATGGCGAGGCGGGCGGTGTCGGCGTTGATGCCGCCGTCCACCTGGAGGTCGATCGGCCGGCCCAGGGCGTCGATGCGCCGGCGCAGCTCGCGGATCTTGGGCAGCTGCGAGGCGATGAAGCTCTGGCCGCCGAAGCCGGGGTTCACCGTCATGATCAGCACCAGGTCCAGCTCCTCCAGCACATGGTCGAGCGCGGCGAGCGGCGTCGCCGGGTTGAGCGAGACCCCGGCCTTGACGCCGAGGCTCTTGACCAGCTGGACGGTGCGGTGCAGGTGCGGCCCGGCCTCGGCGTGGACGGTGACGATGTCGGCGCCGGCCCTGACGAAGTCGGGCACGTAGGGGTCGACCGGGGCGATCATCAGGTGGACGTCGAAGACCCGGGCGGAATGGGGGCGCAGCGCCTTCACCACGGCCGGGCCGATGGTGATGTTGGGGACGTAATGGCCGTCCATCACGTCGATGTGGATGTAGTCCGCGCCGGCCGCGTCGATGGCGCGCACCTCCTCGCCCAGCGTGGCGAAATCGGCGGACAGGATGGACGGGGCGATCTTGATCGGTCGCATGGGTCAGGTCCTCCGGCGGGGCTCGCGGCGCACGCCGTGGCGAAAAGCCCCCCTCTCTCCCGAAAGGGAAGGGAGAGAGGGGGCAGTCAGAAGCGCCCCCACCCAGGGAGGCACCCCACGGACGCACGTCGCCGGCGCTGCCGCGCCGTCGACCCGGGAAGGCGCGCTCAGCGGACCTGAGGGTCCAGCGCGCCGGACTTGTAGCGCTTCGCCATCGCCTCCAGCGGGATCACCGTGATCCTGCTGGCGTTGCCGGCGGTGCCGAATTGCTCGTAGCGTTCCGCGCACAGGCGCTGCATGGCGGCCATGGCGGGCTTCAGGAAGGCGCGCGGATCGAACTCCGCGGGCGCCTGCGCCGCGATCTTGCGGAACTGACCGGTGATGGCCATCCGGCAGTCGGTGTCGATGTTCACCTTGCGCACGCCGAAGCGGATGCCCTCGACGATCTCCTCCACCGGCACGCCGAAGGTCTGCGGCATCGCGCCGCCGTGGTCGTTGATGAGGTCCTGCAGCTCCTGGGGGACCGAGGAGGAGCCGTGCATCACCAGATGGGTGTCGGGCAGCCGCTCGTGGATGCGGCGGACCACGTCCATGGCGAGGATGTCGCCGGTCGGCTTGCGCGAAAACTTGTAGGCCCCGTGCGAGGTCCCCATGGCGATGGCGAGCGCGTCGACCCGGGTCAGCGAGACGAACGCCGCCGCCTGGTCGGGGTCGGTCAGCAGGGCCTCGCGGTCCAGCACCCCCTCGAAGCCGTGGCCGTCCTCGGCCGCGCCATGGCCGGTCTCCAGCGAGCCGAGGCAGCCCAGCTCGCCCTCCACCGAGACGCCGACCATGTGGGCCATCTCGGTGACCCGGTGGGTGATGGTCACGTTGTGGTCGTAGCTGGCCGGCGTCTTGGCGTCGGGCAGCAGGGATCCGTCCATCATCACCGAGGTGAACCCGTTGGTGACGGCGCTGAGGCAGGTGTCGATGTCGTTGCCGTGATCCTGGTGCAGGCACACGGGGATCTCCGGGAACATCTCCACGGCCCCCTCGACCAGCTTGCGCAGCATGCGGTCACCGGCGTAGCCGCGCGCCCCGCGGCTGGCCTGGAGGATGACCGGGCTGTCCGTCGCCCGCGCCGCCGCCATGATCGCCAGAACCTGCTCCATGTTGTTGACGTTGAAGGCGGGGACGCCGTAGCCGTGCTCGGCGGCGTGGTCGAGGAGCTGGCGCAGGGTGATGAGGGCCATGGTCGCGTGTCTCCCTGTGTTCTTTCTTGGGTGTCAGAGCCGGACGCGGACGGCGTCGGCCACCGCCTCGGCGGTGATGCCGAAGTGCCGGTAGAGCTGGTCGGCCGGGGCCGAGGCGCCGAAGCCGGTCATGCCGATGACCGCGCCGTCCTCGCCGACCCAGCGCTCCCAGCCGAAGGTGGCCAGCGCCTCCACCGCCACCCGGACGGTGCCGGGGCCCAGCACCGCGCGGCGGTGCTCGGCGGGCTGGCTGGCGAAGCGCTCCCAGCTCGGCATGGAGACCACGGCCGTCGGCACGCCGTCGGCCTGCAGGGCGGCGCGGGCCTGGCAGGCGATCTCAACCTCGGAGCCCGTCGCCAGCACGGTGGCACGGCGCGGGCCGCCCTCGGCCTCGGCCAGCACGTAGGCGCCGCGGGCCGAGAGGTTCTCGTCGGTGTGGGTGGTGCGCAGGGTCGCCAAGCCCTGGCGCGACAGGGCCAGCACGCTGGGCCCCGTGGTGGTCTCCAGGGCGAGCTGCCAGCACTCCGCCGTCTCCACCGCGTCGGCCGGGCGGAAGACCTGCAGGTTCGGGGTGGCGCGGAGCATGGCGAGGTGCTCGACCGGCTGGTGGGTGGGCCCGTCCTCGCCCAGGCCGATGCTGTCATGGGTGAGGACGTAGACCACGCGGAGCCCCATCAGCGCCGACATGCGGATCGCGTTGCGCATGTAGTCGCTGAACACCAGGAAGGTGCCGCCGTAGGGGATCAGCCCGCCATGCAGGGCCATCCCGTTCATGGCCGCCGCCATGGCGAACTCGCGGATGCCGTAGTGGATGTGGCGTCCGGCGAAGTCGTCCGCGGTCACCGGCAGGGTGGCCCGGGTGCGGGTCAGGTTGGAATGGGTGAGGTCGGCGGAGCCGCCCACCAGTTCGGGGATGGCCACGGTCAGCGCCTCCAGCACGTCCTGGGACGCCTTGCGGGTGGCGACCTTGGGCGCCGCGGCGCTGGTGCGCGCCTTGAAGGCGCTGACCGCGCCCTGCCAGCCCTCGGGCAGCCGCCCGGCGGTGGTGCGCGCGAAGGCCTCGCGCCGCGCCGGGTCGAGGCGGGCCAGCCGGTCCGCCCAGGCGGCGCGGTCGGCGGCGCCGCGCCGGCCGGCGGCCCGCCAGGCCTCCAGCACCGGAGCCGGCACCACGAAGGGCGGGTGCGGCCAGTTCAGGGAGGCGCGGGCACCGGCCGTCTCCTCGGGTCCGAGCGGCGCCCCGTGCACCTTCTCCGTCGCCGCTTTGGTGGGCGCGCCGTAGCCGATCACGGTCCGGCAGGCGATCAGGGTCGGCCGGTCGGCGCCCCGCACCGCGGCGATGGCGGCGGCCACCGCGGCGGCGTCGTGGCCGTCCACCCGCGCCGTGTTCCAGCCCGCCGCCGTGAAGCGCATCACCTGGTCGTCGGACGTGGCGACCGAGGTGGCGCCGTCGATGGTGATGCCGTTGTCGTCCCACAGCAGCACCAGCTTGCCCAGCCGCAGATGGCCGGCGAGGGTGATCGCCTCCTGGCTCAACCCCTCCATCAGGCACCCGTCGCCGGCGATCACGTAGGTGTGGTGGTCGACCACGCCGGCGCCGAAGCGCGCCTGCATCATGCGCTCGGCCAGGGCCATGCCGACGGCGTTGGCCAGGCCCTGGCCGAGCGGGCCGGTGGTCGTCTCGACGCCCTGGGTGTGGCCGTGTTCCGGATGCCCGGGGGTCCGGCTGCCGAGCTGGCGAAAGGCCCGGAGGTCGTCGAGCCCCATGTCGGCGTAGCCGGTGAGATGGGTCAGGGCGTAGAGCAGCATGGACCCGTGCCCCGCCGAGAGGACGAAGCGGTCGCGGTCGGGCCAGGCCGGGTCCGCCGGATCGAAGCGCAGGAACCGGGTGAACAGCACGGTGGCGACGTCGGCCATCCCCATCGGCAGGCCGGGGTGCCCGGAGGCCGCCGTCTCGATGGCGTCGACGGCGAGGAACCGCACGGCGTTCGCCATCTCGGCGTGACCCGGCGGCGCGGGGTCGCGGGTGGCCGGGGCGGTGGCGGTCAGGGTGGTGTCCATGGCGGCTCCTTTCCAGGTCAGAGGGCGTGGACGCCCATGGCGGCCTTGACCACGTGGTAGGCGACGAGCAGTTGGGCGATGCCCAGGGGGGCGCTGGTCGTCGTGCGGTTTCCGGCGTCGGTGAACTCGCCGATGCTCTGGCGCAGGTGCCGCGCCTCGGGCAGCAGACGCCACAGCAGGTCCTCGACCCGGCATGCCCGCTGCGGGTCGATGGTCCCGGCGATCTCCAGCACGTCCACAGGCTTGCCGTCGGCGTCCCGGCACAGCTCCAGGTGGACCCCGCCGCTGTGGGCGGATTCCAGCAGCGGCGTCAGATCGGGATGGGGCAGGGTCGGCCGCAGCGCGTGGCGGACGTTGAGGCCGGCGCCGGATTCCTCGGGCCGCTCCTCGGGCGGGTGGAACCCGATGACGATGTCGGCGAAGGCGCGCTGCGGGTGGATGAAGGCCTCGCTGTCCGCCCGTCGCCGCTCCAGCGAGGCCAGCACCTCCGGCCGGGTGTAACCACGCCGCTCGGTGTCGCGGGCCACCTTCCAGCGCACGCGCAGGTCCTCGTCCGGCTCCAGGTAGACCTTCACGTCGTAGCACTCGCGCAGCGCCCGGGTGGTGAAGCCGAGCAGCCCTTCGACGATGATGAGCGACCGGGGCTCGAGGTATTCCGGCCGGACCAGCTCTCCGGTGTGGTGGTCGTAGACCGGCTTCAGCACCGGCTGGCCCTGGCGCAGCAGCTTCAGGTGCTGCTCGAGGATGTCGATGTGGTTCGCGGCGGGGTCGAGGGCGGAGACGTCGCGCGCGGCCCGTTCGCGCCGGGAGAAGCGGTGATAGTCGTCGCAGCCGAGGATGGTCACCCGCTCCTCGCCGAGGATCTTGACGATGCCCGACGCCAGCGTCGTCTTGCCGGACGCGCTGTCGCCGACGATGCCGAGGATGACGATGTCCTTGACCCGGTTGATCGGCATGCCGCCGTCCTTCCTGTCGCGAAACCCCCCACCCCCGGGGCGGGGGGCGGGGGTCGAGTCGGGGGCACGGCACCGGACGCGCCGGTCCGTCACGCCTGGCCCGCGGTGCCGTCGGGGCGGGCCTTGCATGAGGACGAGCGTAGGGGAGGGGCGGTCGGCGCGGAACGCCCGGCGGGGCAGGGGGTGGAACTCTCTGGGGTGGGCGAAAGCCTAGCCGCTCGGGCGGGCGGCCGGGGTCACGGCGGCGCCAGGGCGATGCCGAGGCGGCGGGCCTCCAGCATGAAGGCGCGGGTCATCTGGACGATGTCGGTGCGCCAGTAGAGCTGTTCCAGCGGGTCGTCCAGGAAATCGGGCGGCAGCGAGGCGTAGCAGTAGGTTTCCACCACGCGGCGGTCGCGCCGCCACGGGTCGAGCCCGTCGCGCCAGCCGGTCATCCAGCCGGCGTGGCCGGCCCCGATGGCCCAGCGCTCGAAGTGGGGCGCCAGGGTCCGGCTGTCGACCGGCCCGCCCGACGGCACCTGGTAGAGCGCCACGAAGCGGCGGACGTTGAGCTGGAGGCTCATCACCAGCGCCTCGTCGAAGGCGCGCACCCGATAGATGCAGTCGGACGTCCCGGGGACGTGGCTGAACGCCACCTCGGCGCGGCACAGCGCCTCCCGCGGCTGCGCCGCCGGGGCGTCGGACAAGGGCGGCGAGTCCGCGTCGACGCCGCGCAGGGCGGCCACCATGTCCTCGGTCAGGAAGGCGCTGATGCGCCGCTCGGCTTCCTCGATGCTCATGCGGGTCATGGGATCACCTCCGGCCCCGTCAACGGCCCGGGCCGGGGAAAGTTCACCCCGCCCCGGCCCGCCCCGGCCCGCCCCGGCCCGGCCGTCAGGGGCGCCCGGCCTCGGCGCGCAGGGCGGCGGCCAGAGCGGCGGCGAGGCGGCCGCCGTCGCACAGGGGGCCGGCCGCCATCCGCCCGCGCAAGCTCGTCCGGAGCCGGGCCAGGCGGTCGGGCGCCGCCGCCCATGCGGCGGCCAGTTCGACGTACTCGGCCGCGTCCCGGGCGACGCAGCCCTCCAGACCGAGGACGGAGAGGAAGGCCAGGGAATGGCGGCTGGAGAAGGTCTCGCCCGGCAGGGTGACCACCGGGACCCCCATCCACAACGTCTCCAGGGTGGTCGTGGAGCCGGCGAAGGGAAACGGGTCGAGGGCCACGTCGACCCGGTTGCACCAGGCCATGTGCTCCAGGCTGGTGGTGGCGCCGACCAGGGTGAGGCGGGCCGGATCGACCCCGGCGGTGGCAAAGCGCCCGCGCACCGTCTCGGCGGTGACCGGGCAGGACAGCGCCTTGGTCTTGAGGACGAGGCGGGCCCCGGGCACCCGGGTGAGCAGGGCGGCCCAGGCGGCGATCACCGCCGGCCCCATCTTGGTCAGGATGTTGAAGGCGCCGAAGGTGACGTGGCCGGCGGCCACGCAGGGCGGCGGCCCCGGCTCCTCGGCGGCCGCGGGCGGGTCGTAGGCGATGAAGGCATCGGGCATGCGCAGCACCCGCTCGCTGTAGAACGCCTCCGCGCCCTCGGGCACGTGGAAGCGGTCGGCGACCAGGGCGTCCATCGCCGCCAGCCCGGTGGTCGCCATGTAGCCGGCCCACGCCACCTGGAGCGGCGCGGCGCGGCGGGCGAAGACGCCGAGGCGGCCGCGCGCGTTGTGGCCGGCAAGGTCGATCAGGACGTCGACACGGTCGGCGCGGATGCGCTCGGCCAGCGCCGCGTCGGGCAGGGCGGCGACGTCGCGCCAGCGCGCCGCCACGGCGCGGTAGCGGGCGGTGATGTCGTCGGCCTCGCGCTGGTTGGCGTAGAGGGCGAGGCGGACGCCGTGGTCCGGCAGCGCCTCCACCGCGCGCACGGCGAACAGGCCGGCGGGGTGGCGGCGGAGATCGCCGGACAGGATGCCGACCACCAGCGGCCCTGCCCCGTCCTGGCGCCGCCGGGCCGGGGCGGGCCGGGCGGCCGGCGGCACGGCGTGGGCGCGGTCCCAGGCGCGGTGCGCGTCCAGCACCCGCTCCAGGGTCACCCCCTCGCGGAACAGGTCGAGGTAGGCGAGGTTGGAGCTCACCCCGGCCAGCTCCGGCCGCACCGCCAGCGCGCGGCGGTAGCCCCGCTCGGCCGCGTCCAGCGCCCCCTGGCCCTGCCGCACGAAGGCCAGGTTCGACCAGGCCTCCGCCAGGTCGGGCCGCAGTGCGGCGGCGGCGGCGTAGGCGGCGGCGGCGGCGGCGAGGCGGTTGCCCGCCTGCAGCGCGTCGCCGAGGCGCACCCGGGCCTCCGCCAGGGCCGGCTGGAGGAGGGCGGCGCGGCGGGCCACCGGGACGGCGCTCGCCGCCGGCTCCACGGCGGCGAGGTTGGCCCACCCGCTGGCATGGTCCGGCTTCAGGGCCAGGGCCTGGCGCAGGGCGTCCGCCGCCGCGCCGGGCGCGCCGCGGGCCAGCCGCCTGGCGGCGAGGTTCACCCGCGCTTCGACGAACCCGGGGTCGGCGGAGAGCGCGGCCCGGTAGGCCGCCTCGGCGTCGTCGTGGCGGTCCAGCGCGGTCAGGGCGTTGCCCAGGTTGAACTGGGCCTTGGCGTAGCCGGGGCGCAGGCGCACCGCGCGGCGGAAGGCCTCCACCGCCTCGCCGTGCCGGCCGAGCGTGTCGAGCGCGTTGCCCAGATTGAACAGCGCCTGGGGGAAGTCGCGCCGGAGGGTGACGGCACGACGGTGCGCCGCCACCGCCTCCCCGGTCCGGCCCAGCGCCGACAGGGCGCTGCCAAGGTTGTCGTGGTACTCCGCGACCGCGCGGTCGAGGGCGATCGCTGCGGCGATGTGCTCGGCGGCGGCGGCGGGCTGCCCGGCCTGGAGATGGGCGACGCCCAGCAGGTGGCGGGCGTCGGCGTGGCCGGGCACGGCGTCCAGCACGGCGCGGTACAGGGCCTCCGCCTCGCCCAGGCGGCCCGCCCGGTGGTGCGCCAAGGCGGCGGCCATCGCCTCCTGCACCGTCGCCATGGCGCTACGCCGGCGCCGTGCGGAAGGTGACGCGGCCGCTCAGCCGGTCACCGGGCGGAAGCGGCCGCACCCCGCCGTCGGACTCCTGCGGGCGGTTGAGGGCGTCGGTCATGTGGGTGACCGGCTCGACACAGACGTAATCCTCGCCGCGCGGCGCGTAGATCACGAGATGGCCGAACGGCCCCTCGGCCTCGATCATGAGGCGCCGCGCCAGCCCCGGCCAGTCGAGGTGGGCCACCCCGTCCCAGCCGGTGAACCCGTTGTCGAGGACGCAGGCGTCCATCGCGACACCCTCGGCGAAGCGCCAGTCCCGCGGCACCGGCACGCGCTCCCGCGGCAGCAGGGTGGCGTCGCACAGCCACACCCCGTCCACCGTGGCGGTCAGGACGGTGCCCGGGGGCTTCGGCAGGTAGGGGTGCAGCCCGAACCCCGCCGGCATCGGGTCGTCGCCCTCGTTCGTCAACTCCAGGGCGATGACCAGCCGGTCGTCCCCCAGGGTGAAGGTCTGGACCGCGGTGTAGGGCCAGGGCCATGCGTCGGCGCGGTGGCGGTAGACCAGGCGCAGATGGTCGGCGCCGCACTCCTCCACCGTCCAGGGCGCCAGCCAGGCGTGGCCGTGGATGGGGTGGAGGCAGCCCGCGTTCCGTGGCAGGGCGACGCTGCGCCCGCCGAACGCGAAGCGGCCGTCGGCGACCCGGTTGGAGAAGGGGACGAGGGGAAAACACGCGAGGTCGGTCGCCCCCGCCGTGGCCAGCGCCGCGTCCGCCGTCGGGCGCAGCAACGCCAGCGGTCCGTCGGCGGCGTGCAGGGTGAGGCGGGCCACCGACCCGCCCACGGCTGGGACGACGACCGCTTCCAGGTCGCCGTGGCGAAGCACGACCGTGTCGGGGCGTTCGGGCATGGCGCTCGCGCGGCAGTCGGCGAAGGGCGGTCCGGTCCACGGCAACGGGGAGTTTCCGCGGGCGGTGTCGGGCCGGTATCGCACAGCGGCATCGGGATTGGAAGGGCGGGCTCGCCGTTTTTCCACGGTCCGGCCGGGCGTGCCGGCCTGGAAAAAGGCGTTGTTCTTCGGGACCGTGCGGCGTCTATATACGAAGGGTTTACCGCCACCCCGGACAATCCGCCGCATTCCCTGTGCGCAGGGCGGCGTGTCTTCCGGCCGGACGTGGCGGGACGGCGGAACCACGGGGTGCGCATCCGCGATATGGAGCCGATGTCACACGCACGCAAGCCGGCCGGCGGCCCGGCGCCGACGACCGTCGGCACGGTCGATGAGGCGGCGATCTGCCAGACCCTGGCCGACTTCCACGGCCCGGCCGGGCGCATCGTGCTGGGCACCGTGCTGCGCGGCTATTTCGACACCAACGTCCTCACGCCGACCGAGGCGATCCACCTCCTCAAGCGCTTCAAGGCGCTGCTGGAGCAGGGCCAGCTGGTGGAGAACGCCGCGGCCAAGGTGTCGATCGTCCAGGCGCGCACCCCGGGTCACGACCAGCGTTCGCGCCGCATGGCCATCCAGAACGCCATCACCGAGACCCACGCCAAGGCGCGGGCCGCCCAGATCGCCTTCGCCGACCTGCCGCCCGCCCGCCCCCCGGTCGAGACGCTGCTGGCCCTGCCGGAGGGCAAGACCCCGACCGGCGATCCCGACTACGACATCCGCGTCGCGCTGGCCATGGAACTGCAGGACCAGCGGTCCTGGCCCGACAAGCTGGACCGCCTGCTGCACTTCCTGCAATGGGAGCGCGACGTCCGCCTCGCCGCCGCGGTGGACGGGGTGGTCGCCGACGTTCTGTGCACCAACGCCGCCGTGCAGGAGCTGTTCGGCGGCGCCACCCTGATGCCGGGCGCGCTGGCCGCGCGCCTGTGCGAGCTGGTGCTGGGGCGAACCGCCAGCGGGTCGGCCCTGGGGCCGGACCGGGCCGGCGTGCTGAACGCGCTGTTCCGCCAGGGCAAGCTGCCCGAGGCGCGCGCCGCGGCACTCGACCGCGTGCGCCGGGTGCTGCGGTCGCCGCAGCCCCTGGGCCGCGGCCAGCCGGCGGAAGAGGCGGAGCTCTTGAAGCCGCTGCTCGAGCTGCTGGTGACGCGCACCGCGGTGGAGGGCGGCGGGGCGATGGCGGAGGCCCTGACCGCCCGCTACTCCCGCCGGCTGGAGCAGGGCGGCGCCAGCGCCTTCCGCCGGTCCATCACCGGCATCGGCGAGAGCCTCAGCGACCTGTTCCGCCGGGTTCAGTACTTCTGCGCCATCTCCAGGGTCACCGCGGCCGAGCGCCACGCCGGGGAGATCGTCGACGCCCTCGACGCCGCGCTGGGCAACGAGATTCTGGTGGAGAACCTGGTCCTGCAGACGCCCGAGGTGGGCGCCATCCTCGAGGGCATCGCGGCGGGGGCGGAGGCGATCGCCGGGTCGGGCCTGCCGGCGGAGACCCGGCCGCGCATTGCGGGGCGGCTGGCCTTCGCCGTCGACGACTTCGTCCAACGGGGACGCCTGCTGCACCGCCTGCGCCAGGCCGAGCCGGTGCTGCGCCGGCGCATCCTACGCCTGGCCGAACTGGCGGTGTCCGGGCTGGTGCGCGAGGACGGCGCGTTGCCGGTGCTGCGCCACCACATCCTGGAAATCGTCAAGCAGCCGCAGTTCCAGGCCGATCTGGTGGCCCAGCAGGGCAACGAGGTGGCCCAGGCCGAGGTGCGCCGCCTCTACGACCTTCTCGACCGGCTGCACCAGCGCCCGGCCGGTGGCCCGCCGCGGCCCGCCGCCCCCGCCCCCGCCCCCGCCCCCGTCGTCCGTCCGGCCCGGCCCGAGGGGCCGACCGCCCAGACCGCGCCGGCACCCCTCACCCGGGCGCCCGCGGCGATGGCGGCGACCGTCGCGGCGACCGTGGCGGCACCCCTGACGGCACCCCTGACGATCGCCGCGCCGCTGCCGCAACGGCCGCCGGCCGCCACGCCGCCGCTGGAGGGCCGGTGCCCCGCGTGCTTCGCCGCCAAGGCCGCGCGGGACGCCTGCCCGGCCTGCGGCTATCCCGCCGCCAGCGAGAACCGGCCCGGCATCCACCTGATGCCGGGGACGCTGCTGCACGGCCGCTACCGGGTCGGCCGCATCCTCGGGCAGGGCGGGTTCGGCGCCACCTATCTCGGCTGGGACGACCGGCTGCACGTCACCGTGGCGGTCAAGGAGTACTATCCGGCCAACCTGATCTCCCGGGTGCCCGGCAGCTTCGACCTGGTGCCCTTTTCCGACGAGCACGCCAGGGGCTTCACCGCCGGCCTCGGCAAGTTCCTGGAGGAGGCGCGGCTGCTGGCCCGCCTGCGCGACGTCAAGGAGATCGTCGGGGTCCAGGATTTCTTCGAGGAGAACACCACCGCCTACCTGGTGATGGAGCTGCTGGACGGCCGGACCATGAAGCGGTTCATCGCCGAATCCGGCGGCAAGGTGGACCACCGCCGGGCGCTGTCGCTGATGTCGCCGATCATGCGGGCGTTGCAGGCGGTCCACGACCAGGGGCTGGTGCACCGCGACATCAGCCCGGACAACATCTTCCTGACCACGGCCGGGGAGCGCAAGCTGCTGGATTTCGGGGCGGCCCGCCACGCCGCCGGCACCGCCGCCAACCTGACGGTGATCCTCAAGCCCGGCTACGCCCCGCCGGAGCAGTATTCCCAGGAGGGGCACCAGGGGCCGTGGACCGATGTCTACGCGCTGTGCGCGACCATGTACTGCGCGGTGGTCGGCCGGCCGCCGCCCGACGCCACGGCCCGCTTCATGTCGGACAAGGTGCCCCGCCCCTCCGAGCTCGTGCCCGGCGTCCCGGCCGCCTTCGAGAAGGTGCTGATGAGCGGGCTCGCCATGCGCTGGCAGGAACGGCCGCAGTCCATGCGCACCCTGTCCAAGGCGTTCGGCGCCGGGCTGGCGGAGAAGGCCTGACCCGCCAGCCCGGCGCTGCGTGACGCGGGGCGGCTCACAGCCGCAGCGCGTCCTCGGCCGGCCGGTAGGGCAGGTTCTGCGCCTCGGCGACCGCCTTGCAGGTGATGGCGCCGTGATGGACGTTCAGCCCGGCGCGCAGGTGCGGATCCTGGGCCAGGGCGGTCCGGTAGCCGTTGTCGGCCAGCGCCAGCGCGAAGGGCAGGGTGGCGTTGTTCAGGGCGAAGGTGGAGGTGCGGGCGACACCGCCGGGCATGTTGGCCACGCAGTAGTGGACCACGCCGTCGACCACATAGGTGGGGTCGGCGTGGGTGGTGGGGTGCGAGGTCTCGAAACAGCCGCCCTGGTCGATGGCGACGTCGACCACCACGGCGCCCCGCCTCATGCGGCTGACCATGTCGCGGGTGACCAGCTTGGGCGCCGCCGCGCCGGGCAGGAGGACCGCGCCGATCACCAGGTCGGCGTCCAGCACGTGCTCCTCGATCGCGTCGACGGTCGAGTAGATGGTCTGCAGCTTGGCGCCGAACTGGAGGTCGAGCTCCTTGAGACGGCCCAGCGAGCGGTCGACGACGATGACCTTGGCCTCCAGCCCCATCGCCATGCGGGCGGAGTTGGTGCCGACCACACCGCCGCCCAGCACCACGACCTTGGCGGCGACGACCCCGGGGACGCCGCCCAACAGGACGCCGCGGCCGCCCTGCGCCTTCTCCAGGCAATGGGCGCCGGCCTGGACCGCCATCCGCCCGGCGACCTCGCTCATCGGCGCCAGAAGGGGCAGCCCGCCGAAGCGGTCGGTGACCGTCTCGTAGGCGATGGCGACGGCACCGGACTCCCGCAGGAGGGTGGTCTGCTCCGCGTCGGGGGCGAGATGGAGGTAGGTGAACAGCACCTGTCCCTCGCGCAGCATCCGGCATTCGGCCGGCTGCGGCTCCTTGACCTTCACGACCATGTCGGCGCGGGCGAACACGGCCGCGGCGTCGCCGACGATCTCCGCCCCGGCGGCGGCGTACTGCGCGTCCTCCAGCCCGATCTCCACGCCGGCGCCGGTCTCGACCGCCACACCGTGGCCGTGCAGAACCAGTTCCCGGACCGAGGCCGGCGTCAGCCCGACGCGGTACTCGTGGTTCTTGATCTCCTTGGGCACGCCGACAAGCATCGAAACACCTCCGCTGTGTTGAGCCCGGTCCACCGCTCACCCGCCAACGGACCCGTGGAGGCGAGGCGTCGTCTCTTAAGGGGTGCCACGACAGAGAACTTCGTCATTTCGGGGTATCCAATGTGCGCCGCGCAACAATGACGCACTGCAATGGTCGCGAGGGTGTCTGTCGTGATACACATCGGGCGGGCGAGCAAAAGACCCGCCGGCCGCCCGAACCCATCGGGGGGACGTCCACGACCGACGGTAACACGAACCGGGAGTACGTACCATGGCAGACAAGGACACGCAAACCGTTCAAGACACAGCCGGTGCGGCGGCGAAAGCCGCCGAGCGCACGGCCACCGCCACGACCCGCCGCGCCGCCGACGCGGCGTCCGCGGGCATGCGGGTGGGCGCCGACACCGCGGAACGGGCCACCGAGCAGTTCCGCCGGATCTTCGGTTTGGCCGCCGAGGGCGACGAGGCCGCCGCCGAGCAGGCGCAGGCCAACCTGGAGACCATCGCCCAGTGCAACCGCGTGCTGTTCGACGGCGTGCAGGCGGTCTGGCGGGAGTGGCTGGGCCTGGCCCAGGACACCGTGCACCGCCGCATGGAGGGAGTCGACGCCCTCATGAAGTGCCGCTCGCTGCCCGATCTCTACGCGGCCCAGAGCGAGATGATGAAGGACGAGGTGCAGATGATCCTCAGCCGGGGGGTGCGGATGTCGACCCTTTCGGCGCAGGTCGCGGGCGACGCCATGCGCCGCATCGACGAGCGGAACACGTCCGCCGCCCGCGACGCCGGCGCCACGGCCTGACCCTCCCTGCCGGGCGACCCGCCTATTCCGGGACCAGCCACGTCACCGCCGCGCCGCCGCCCGTCGTCGGCAGCGCGGCGTGCAGGGCCGGAAGCGCCTCGGCCATGGTGCCGGCCAGCGTCCAGGGCGGGTTGACGACGGCCATGCCGCAGCCGTTGAGACGCAGATGCGTGTCCTCGGGGTGCACGGTGAGTTCCAGCAGCAGGATGCGGGGGACGCCCGAGGCCTCCAGCGCGTCGTGGAAGCGCCACACCGCCGGGCGCTCCTTGATCGGGTACCACACCGCGTAGGTGCCGGTGGCCCAACGCCGGTGCGCCGCCGCCAGCCCGGCGGCGAGCCGGGCGAACTCGTCCGGCGTCTCGAACGGCGGGTCGACGAGCACCACGCCGCGCCGCTCGCGCGGCGGGACCTGCGCCTTGAGGGCGGCGTAGGCGTCCATGTGGAGCACCGACGTCCGGGAGTCGCCGGCGAACTCGCCGCGCAAGGCCGCCACGTCCTCGGGATGCAGTTCCACCGCCACCAGCCGGTCCTGCGGCCGCATCATGCCCCGGGCGAGGCGCGGCGAGCCGGGGTACCAGCGCAGCACCCCGTCGGGGTTGAGGGCGCGCACCGCGTCCAGATAGGGCGCCAGGGCGGGGTGGGGCGGGTCGCCGGCGAACAGGCGGGCGATGCCGTCGCCGTGCTCGCCGGTGCGCTGCGCCTGGCCGCCGGCGAGGTCGTAGCGGCCGGTGCCGGCGTGGGTGTCGACGACGCAGAACGGCGCCGGCTTGGTCCGCAGGTGGGTGAGGATCGCCGCCAGCACGGCGTGCTTCATGACGTCGGCGAAATTCCCGGCGTGAAAGGCGTGACGGTAGTTCATGAGCCGCGGTGTAGCGCAGACGACCGCCGCCCGTCACCCGGTATCGGCAGGGCGGTCCTTCCGGTATCGGCAGGGCCGCCCATCCGGCACCGGCCGGACCGTCAGTTGATGGCGGCGACCTGGCTGTTGCGGAAGGTGCGGCGGGTCTTCGGCGCGATCACCGGGCTGGTGCCACCGTCGCACGACGGCGATTCCAGCAGGCGCGCGCTCGTCTCGTCGAGCGCCTTGAGGTTGTTCCACACCTTGCAGACGTAGGCCTCGGCGCGGCGCAGCGACGCCCCGTTGTAGCGGGCGACGGCGGAGCGCCAGCTCCCGAACTCGCCGTGCAGGCGGACCAGAAGCTGGCCGGCGAACCACACATTGTCGCGGGGGTCGACGATTCGCTCCAGCGGTTTGAACTTGCTGCGGTGGGCCTGCAGCGAGATCTGCATGCAGCCGACATAGACGTTGTCGCGCAGGCGGCCCTTGGTGTCGCGCAGATGGCGGGCCGCATCCTCGCGGTCGTCGGCGAACACCGGGCGCCCGTTCACGCTCATGGCGAAGGGCTGGGGGGAGCCCCCCATGCCGCTTTCGACCAGGGCGATGGAGACCAGGAGGCCGGACGGGATGTTCAGCTCGCGCTCCGCCTCGATGGCGTGGGACACGCAGCCGTCCTGGGCTGCGGCGGACGGCGATGCGTCGAGCGGCACCATGGCCATGCCGAGGGCGAGGGCCGCAAGCCCTCCGAGCGTCCTGCGCACGCGTCGCATCCGACCACGCATCGTTCCGGTCCTCCCGTCTGTCCCGCCCGCCCGCGGGGACCGTGCCGCCGTCGGCACGGATTTGACTCCCGGCCGCCGAGTCTCTTACGGCGACCGCCTCCTACCCTGATGTCCACCCGGCCGATCCGGGAGACGGCGGATCATTTTCCGAAATTTGTTCCGACGTCAACTCAATTGCGGCACGGAAATACCACAGTCGGTGATGCCGATGATCCGGACGCGTGCGCAAAACCTTTGCCATAAGACTTCCGAAAAATCCTGCAATCCATTGGCAGGGTACGGGTTTTCCGGAACGATCACGGGTGTCGCCGGTGCCGCCCCGGCCCCGCGCCGTGGCGGGGGAGGCAGGGTGCCGCACCGGGCTCGCGGCCGGGCTTGCTTTTTCCCCGGGAGTGGTGGATCAGTCCACCCTTCCATTCGTCTTCGGACTTGCGACACGGTGTCCCCAGGACCTTCGCTCTATGACCCCGATGAGATCGCGTCGCCTGGCGACGCCGCCGGGGTCGCCGCGCTCGTCGCCCATCTCGAAACCGGCTTCCAGACTCTCTACGGCGGCGATGCCGGCGGGGCGGTGGTGGCGTTCCACGCCGCCCTGACCCTGGATGCCGACAACGCCGACGCCCACGGCGGCCTTGCCGAGGCGCTCGCCGCCGCCGGCCGGGCCGGCGAGGCGGCCGTCGCCTTCGCCGCGGCGCTGGCGCGCGACCCCGACCGCTGGGCCTGGCGGCTGGGCCGGGCCGCGGCCCTGGCCGAGGCGGGCGCCGCCGACGCCGCGGTCGAGGTCTACACCCGGCTGGCCGGCGAGCGGCCCGACGCCGCCGCGGTGCGCTGCGGCCTCGCGCGTGCGCTGGTGCGCGCCGGGCGCACCGGCGAGGCCATGGAGGAGTACCGCGAGGCGCTGTTCCTGCGCCCCGACGACGTCGAGACCGCCATCGAACTGGGCGCGCTGCAGGTCGCCGCCGGCGAGGCGGTGGCCGCCCTGGAGCTGCTGCAGCCGCTGCACCGGCGCCACCCCGAGGACCCCCGGCTGCTGCTGGAGATCGGCCGGGCCTGGATCGACCTGCGCGAGGTCGACAAGGCGCTGGGCGCGCTCCGCCGGGCGAGCGCGCTCGACCGTGACGACCGCTTCGGCGCCGCCACCCTGGTCGCCGGCCTGGAGTCCGGGGCCTTGTCCGATCTGACGCCGGCCTACGTGCGCGCTCTGTTCGACCGCTACGCCGACCGCTTCGACGGCGAGCTGGTCGGACGGCTGGGCTACCGCGGGCCGGCGGTTCTGCGCGGGGTGGTGGAGCGGGTCTGCGGCGGTCCGGCCGCCGCGCTGCGGGTGCTCGACCTCGGCTGCGGCACCGGCCTGGCCGGGATGGAGCTGCGCCCCTTCGCGTCGTGGCTGGCCGGCGTCGATCTCGCGCCGCGCATGGTCGCCAAGGCGGCGGCCCGCGGCGTCTACGACGAGGTGCAGGTGTGCGACATCGCCGCGGCGATGTGGGCCACCCCCGGCGCCTGGGATCTGGTGACCGCCGCGGACGTGCTGGTCTATGTGGGCGACCTCGCCCCGGTGTTCGCCGCCGCGGCCGCGGCGCTGACGCCCGGCGGCCGCTTCGCCGCCACCGCCGAGCGGCTGGAGGAGGACACCACCGGCGCCGGCTTCGCGCTCGGCCCGGCGCGGCGCTACGCCCATCACCGCGGGCATGTCGCGGCGGCGGCGGCGGCCGCCGGCCTCGCGCTCGTTCTTATCGAGCCGTGCACGCCGCGGCACGAGAAACAGGCGCCGGTGGCGGGCTGGGTGTTCGTGCTGGCGAAGCCGCCCGTGGCGGAGGCGTCGTCGGACCCTACATCCAAGGGATAGCCATCGCCATTCCGGGGAGACGCCGATGACCGCCCTCGACCCCTTCGACCCGCAGGCGGAGCCGCGCGCCGCCCTCGCCCGGGCCTACCGGATGCCGGAGGCGGCGGCGGTGGACGCGCTGCTGGCGCGGGCCGAGCTGGCCGACGACCAGCGGCGGCGGGTGGACGGCGAGGCGTCGCGGCTGGTCGAGGGGGTGCGGCGGGCGCGCACCAGCTTCGGCATGATCGATGCCTTCCTCCAGGAGTTCGGGCTGTCGACCCGCGAGGGCGTGGCGCTGATGTGCCTGGCCGAGGCGCTGTTGCGCATTCCCGACGCTGAGACGGCCGACGCCCTGATCCGTGACAAGGTCGCCGACGCCGATTGGCAACGCCATGTCGGCCAGGCCGACAATCCCTTCGTCAACGCCTCGACCTGGGCGCTGATGCTGACGGGTCGGGTGATCCGCCTGGACGAGGCGACCGATGGCAAGCCGTCGACCCTGCTGAACCGCCTCGTCGCCAAGGCCGGGGAGCCGGTGATCCGCCAGGCCATGACCCGGGCCATGCGCATCCTCGGCCGCCAGTTCGTCATGGGACGCACGATCGCCGAGGCCCTCGACCGCGCCCGCGAGCAGGAACGCCAAGGCTACCGTCACTCCTACGACATGCTGGGGGAGGCGGCGCGCACCGCCGCCGACGCCCGCCGCTACTTCGACACCTACGCCGAGGCGATCGCCGCGCTCGGCCGGGCGCGCGGCGGGCGCGACCTGATCGACGGCCCCACCATCTCGGTCAAGCTGTCGGCGCTCCACCCCCGCTACGAGGAGGCCCAGCGCGACCGCGCGGTGCCGGCGGTGCTGGAGCAGCTGCGCGCCCTGTGCGCCACGGCGCGCGACGCCGGTGTCGGGCTCACGGTGGACGCCGAGGAGGCGGACCGCCTGATGCTGCAGCTCGACCTGGTCGAGGCGGTGGCCGCGGCGCCGGAGCTCGCCGGCTGGGACGGCCTGGGCCTCGCCGTCCAGGCCTACCAGAAGCGCGGCTATGCCGCCGTCGGCTGGGCCGCCGACGCGGCCCGGCGGACCGGGCGCCGGCTGCAGGTCCGTCTGGTCAAGGGCGCCTACTGGGACACCGAGGTCAAGCGCGCCCAGGAGCGCGGGCTGGACGACTACCCCGTGTTCACCCGCAAGACCAACACGGATGTGGCCTACCTTGCCTGCGCCCGGCGCCTGCTGGAGCTGCGCGGCTGCCTCTACCCGATGTTCGCGACCCACAACGCCCACACGGTGGCGGCGGTGCTGACCATGGCGGGCGACCGGCAGGGGTTCGAGTTCCAGCGCCTGCACGGCATGGGCGAGCCGCTCTACCACCAGATCGTGGCGCCGGGCGCGGACGGCCTGGCGTGCCGGGTGTACGCCCCGGTCGGCAGCCACGAGGACCTGCTGGCCTATCTGGTCCGCCGGCTGCTGGAGAACGGTGCGAACTCGTCCTTCGTCAACCGCATCCAGAACGACCGGGTGCCGGTGTCGGCCATCGTCGCCGACCCGGTGGCCCGGGCGGCGGCGGCCCACCCGAAGCGCCACCCCCGCATCCCGCTGCCGGGGGAGCTGTTCGGGGCGGAGCGCAGCAACTCGGCCGGTCTGGACCTGTCGGACCCGCTGCAGACGGAGCCGCTGCTGGACGGGATGGCGGCGGCGTGGGAGCGGGGCTGGCGGGCGGCGCCCCTGGTCGCCGGCGAGGCGATGGCCGGCGAGGAGCGCCCGGTGCGCGACCCCGCCGACCGCCGCCGCACCGTCGGAACCGTGGTCGAGGCCGGCGCGCGGGCGGTCGAGGACGCGCTGGCCGCCGCCGCCGCCGCCGCCCGCGGCTGGGCGGACACCCCGGCCGAGCGCCGCGCCGCCTGCCTCGACCGGGCCGCCGACCTGATGGAGCGCGCGCGCGTCGACCTGATGGCGCTGTGCGTGCGCGAGGCCGGCAAGACCATCCCCGACGCCTTGGCCGAGGTGCGCGAGGCCGTCGATTTCTGCCGCTATTACGCCGCCCGGGCGCGGGCCGACTTCGCCCTGCCGCGGCCGCTGCCCGGTCCGACGGGGGAGACCAACCAGATCTCGCTGCACGGGCGCGGCGTCTTCGCCTGCATCAGCCCCTGGAACTTCCCGCTGGCCATCTTCACCGGCCAGGTGGCGGCGGCGCTGGCCGCGGGCAACGCGGTGGTCGCCAAACCCGCCGAGCAGACGCCGCTGATTGCCGCCCGCGCCGCGGCCATCCTGCTCGAGGCCGGTGTTCCGCCGGCGGTGCTGCACCTGCTGCCGGGCGGTGGCCGGGTCGGGGCCGCCCTGGTCTGCGACCGCCGGGTCGGCGGCGTCGCCTTCACGGGGTCGACCGAGACGGCGCGTGCCATCAACCTGGCGCTCGCCCAGCGGCCCGGCCCGATCGTTCCACTGATCGCCGAGACGGGTGGGCAGAACGTGCTGATCGCCGACAGCTCGGCGCTGTCCGAGCAGCTGGTCGACGACGTCGTGATGAGCGCCTTCCGCTCGACCGGGCAGCGGTGCTCGGCCCTGCGCGTCCTGTTCCTGCCCCAGGGGGTGGCCGGCGACCGCGTCCTGGCGATGCTGGAGGGGGCCGCGCAGGAACTGAGGGTTGGCGACCCGGGGCGGCTCGCCACCGACGTCGGCCCGGTGATCGACGAGGACGCCCGCGCCGGCCTCCAACGCCACGCCGAGCGCATGGCCGCGCAGGCGCGGCCCCTGTTCGAGGTGGCGATGGGCGGGGAGGGCGCCCACGGCACCTTCTTTGCGCCGCGGGCCTATGAGATCGCCGGTCTCCACGCCCTCGAGCGCGAGGTGTTCGGACCGATCCTGCACGTCGTCCGCTACCGGCCGGATCGCCTGGACGCGGTTCTCGACTCGATCGAGGCCACGGGATACGGCCTGACGCTCGGCGTGCACAGCCGGATCGAGGCGACGATCCGCCGCGTCCACGGCCGGCTGGGTGTCGGCAACACCTACGTCAACCGCAACATGGTCGGCGCGGTCGTCGGGGTCCAGCCCTTCGGTGGCGAGGGTCTGTCGGGGACCGGGCCGAAGGCCGGCGGCCCGCACTACCTGCTGCGGTTCGCGACAGAGCGGACGCTGACGGTCAACACCACGGCCGCCGGTGGCAACACCACGCTGGTGTCGCTGTCGGACGACGCCGAGGGGTGATGCGTCCGCCCGGCGCGGCCGACCGCCGCCCGACCGACCGCTGCCCGCCCGCCCGACCGCCGCCGGGGCGGCATCAGCCGCTCCGGGTTCGTCGGCGCAGGACGTCCAGCATGCGGTCCGGCACCGGCTCATCCAGCACGGGATCGTACAGACGGTGGAGTTCCTGCACGTGCTGACGATGCAGCGCCAGCAACGCCTTGGCGTCTGCGTCGCCTTCGACGCGTGCTTCGAACTCCTGGCGCTCCTGCTCGCTGAGGGCGCCGTCGAGATAAGCGTTGATGTGGCTCATGGTCACGCGCTTCATGTCCATCGATCCCGGAGCGTCTCCAAGCCTTCTGCCACACCGGCGTTTCGGTCGGCGACCCGTCCGGCACTATAATCCAAGTCGGGAAGGGTGGGGAGGTCCCCTACCCCCTCTTATGTCGTGCCCTTGCATAACGGCCGGACATCGGTGCGGTTCCGCCCAATCGACAACCGGCCATCATTTCCCGCGCCACCGTTGCAGATCTCGTTTCTGCCGATGCAACAACCGCTTGCCGGCCGTTGTTCCGGACCGGCGGCGCGGCCGCCCGCCGCGGCGAACCATTCGTATTCAATGGTTAACGAGCGCGGGCGCACGCGGCTCTCACGCGGCCATCAGGGTGTTCAGCCGTTCGCGCGCGCGGCACAGGCGGGACCGGATGGTGCCGATCGAGACGTTGAGCTTTTCCGCCGCCTCCTGGTAGGGGCGGCCCTCGATGGCGACCAGCTTGACGACCTTGCGCTGGCTCGGCGTCAGCGACCCGAACGCGCGGTCCACGTCGCGGAACACCAAACGGGCCAACTGGGACGCTTCCACCGACATGGCGCCATCCCACAGCTCCACCTTGGTGACGTGCTTGTCGCGCTGCAGGTTGTTGAAGTGGAGATTCTTCAGCATCGTCGTCAGCCATGCCTGCATGTTGGTCCCGGGCTCGAACCGGTGGGACCGCGACAGGGCGCGGGCAAGGCAATCCTGGGTGAGGTCTTCGGCGGCGGCCGCGTCGCGGGTCAGCTTGCACGCGTAGCGCTGGAGATTGGGCATGCAGCGGATCAGTTCGGCCTCGAACGAGTACGCCATGGTGTTCTCTTTCCTCCGCGGTTCCCTCGTGGCGGCGGCGGCTCATGGAGTGGCCCCGCGCGCCGGTGCTCGGGGACGCCGGCCCCGTCGCCGGCCGGAGATGGCCGGACGGTTGGCGTCCTCGGGTGTGTCTGGTGTCGTGGTGTCCCTAGCGGACCGGCCTCGGCGGGTCGGCACCGAACATGGGATCGTCGTCTGGCATCGGTCGTCTCCCCGTTCCGTCAGGAGGCGAGCACCCGGCCCGTGTCAACGTCCGGAATGCTCCCGTTCGAAGTGACGTCGTGGGGGTCATAACGCAGGGTGCCGGACGTTGTTCCACGGCGGCCGATGCCGGTCTCTGACGTCCGGCCGGGTCAGGCGTATTACGGCCTAGGTCGAGCCGGCGGCGGCCCCGGGGATCAGCGGTTCTCCAGGCGGCGCAGGAATTCACGCATGAGGATGAGATAGAGCTCGTCCTTCAGGCGGGCGTCCTCGACGCCGAGGTCGAGGGAAGGGTTGTCGTTGATCTCGATGACGTGGACGCCGCGGTCGTTCTGCTTGAGGTCCACGCCGTAGAGGCCGTCGCCGATCAGCCCGGCGGCGGTGACCGCCGCCGCGATGACCTCGCGCGGCGCCTCCTCGACCAGCATGGTGCGGGCGGCGCCGGTCTCGGCACGGCCGTTCTGGCCGTGCTTGACGATCTGCCAGTGCTTGCGCGCCATCAGGTACTGGCAGACGTAGATGGGCTGCCGGTTGAGCACGCCGACCCGCCAGTCGAACTCGGTGTACATGAACTCCTGGGCGAGGATCAGGTCGGATTCCTCGAACAGCCCGTCCGCGGTCGCCTCCAGCTCGCTGCGGCTCTTCACCTTGTAGATGCCGCGGGAGAAGGAGCCGTCGGGGATCTTCAGGACCACCGGATAGGGGATCTCGCGCTCGACTCCGGCCAGCCCGCGCTTGTCGAGGATCATCGTCTTGGGCGCGGCGATTCGGTTCGCCCGCAGCAGCTCGGCCAGGTAGACCTTGTTGGTGCATTTGAGGATCGAATTCGGGTCGTCGATGACCGGCATGCCCTCCGCCTCCGCTTTCTTGGCGAAGCGGTAGGTGTGGTTGTCGAGCGCCGTGCCCTCGCGGATGAACAGGGCGTCGTACTCGGCGAGCCGCAGGAAATCCTTCTTTTCGATCAGTTCGACCTCGATGCCCAGGCTCTCCCCGGCCTTGACGAACTTCTGCAGGGCGCGCGGGCCGGAGGGCGGGAGCGCCTCCTTGGGGTTGTGGAGGATGGCGAGCGACCAGCGCGGCGCCGCCCGCGCCGCCGGCTCGCGCCAGGAACTGCGCGTGTAGGCGTCGAGCGCCGCCTCGAACAGGGGCCTCTGGTCCGGCTTCAGGTCGTCCAGCGACAGCGGTGCCACCGAATGGACGATCCACCCGTCCTTGAGACGCACCTGCACCTTGAGGATGGGGCAGCGGAACAGATCGAAGACCTGGCGGGCGATGTCCTGGAACCGGCGGTCGTCTGCGCGCCCGAAGACGACATGGAGGTTGAACGAGGTCTCCGGAGGGTCGGCCAGCCGCTTGATCTTGTGGCGCAGCGCCTCCTCGACCTCCGTCAGCATGGCGCGGTAGAGGGTGCGTTGGCTGAGGTCGAGGATGGTCTTGACCGCGGGGATCACCCGGTCGCCACGCGCCTCGGCCAGCAGGGAGCAATAATACCCGGTGCCGAGATACTCGTGGCTGCGGCTGAGGTTGATGACCCGCGGGTCGCGCACCTTGGCCGGCAGGGCGTTGGCGACGTAGTCCCGGGCGCGGACCACGTGCAGGTTCGGCTTCGACCACGTGAACGACGAGAGGCGGTCGACGATGACGAGGTAACCGGGCATCAGGTCCCCGACGGGTGTGGGCTGGGACGGGTGTGGAGCAGCAGGGTCGCCTTCAGTTGCGCCTTGCCGTAGCGCGCCATCCGCTCGAAGTCCAGCTTGGGGATGGGCATGGCCATGCGGTCGAACTCGCCGTGGTGGCGGTCGTCGATCAGCGGGTCGTGGACGTAGAGGAACCGGTCGTCGGCCCCCGCCACCACCACCCAGTGCGGGAACTTCTCGCGGTAGATCCGGTAGCTGCTGATCAGCACGATCGGGACGGCGCCGGCGTGGACGGCACGCGCCATGTCGTCGGCCGACAGCGACCGCCGGTGCACGGCGATGTCGGTGTCCGCCAGTTCGTCCAGGAAATCGTCGTGCACGACCCGCATCACCTCCTTCTTCCCGGCGTCGCGGACGCTGTCGAGAAAGGGCACATCCTCGTCCTTGACGTAGATCTCGACGGCGAAGCCGCGCCGCCAGGCCGACAGGGCCAGGCCGTAGGGGCCGCAGCCGCCGTGGCCCGACGTCATGAAGACGGTGGTGGCCTCGCGCCAGATCCGCACCTCGAGGCGGCGCGACAGCTCCAGCGGCGGGGCCAGCGCCTTCATCGCCATCATCAGCGAGGCGGCGCCGCAGGTGAAGTCGGTGGTCTGCCGGTAGTAGGGGACGGGATGGGGGCCGAGCGGCGCCCCGCCGGCGCTGCCCAGGCGCTTTTCCAGGCGCAGCGCCTCCATGTGGTCTTCGTAGTAGTCGGTGTAGATGCCGAAGCTGCGATAGCCCGCCGTCGTGTAGAGCGCGATGGCGGCGGCATTGTCGCGGCGCACCTCCAGGCGTACATATATGCATTCATGGCCCCGCGCCTCCTGCTCCGCCGCGCGGAGCAGGCGCTGGCCGACACCCCGGCCGCGGAACGCCGGGTCGACGGCGAACGAGTAGAGCCGGGCGAGCAGGGTGCCGGCATGAAACAGCACGATCGCATAGCCGGCGATCACCCCGTCGTCGACCGCAACCAGGGTGGCGGCGTTGGCGCGAGTCAGCAGGTGATGAAAGCTGCGGCGGCTCAGGCGGTCGGTGACGAAGCACCGCTGCTCCACGCCCAGCAGGGCGGGGATGTCCGGCACGGCGCCGCGGCGCAGGGTCAGGGACGTGGCGGGTGCGGGCAGGGCGTCGATGGGGTCGGCCATGGTGCCATCATACGCGCCTCGCCGGTCCGTGAAAGTGGAACGGCGGGCCGCCGGCGCAAGGTCACGGCCGGCGGGGAGCCGGCGTGGCAGCGATGGCGCACCCGCGGCAAAGGCGCGCGGTGGACGGGACGGCCGACTGTACCGCCTCCCCCAATTGAAATATAACTTAACCAACAGCCATCACACTGGCCGCGATCCGGAGACCCCGCCACCCCGCCACATCCCGTCTCCGGCCCGGCGCGACGAAGAAAGTCAAGACGCATGGATGCTCGGTTGAAGACCCGCGACATCGAACGGCGCAGCCTCGACGTCGACGGCTTGCGACGGTCCTTCCTGGAGTGGTTGACCTATTCCGTCGGCAAGGACCCGCGCTCCGCGACGCGGCGCGACTGGTTCCACACCGTGGCGCTGGCGGTCCGCGACCGCCTGGTCGACCGGTGGATGGACACCACGCGCACCTACTACGACCACGACGTCAAGCGGGTCTACTACCTGTCCCTGGAGTTCCTGATCGGCCGTCTGCTCACCAACAGCATGGCCAACCTCGGCATCATGGATCCCTGCCGCGAGGCGCTGGACCGCATCGGCCTGACCCTGGACGAGGTGGTCGACGCCGAGCCGGACGCGGCGCTCGGCAACGGCGGCCTGGGCCGCCTGGCGGCCTGCTTCCTCGACAGCATGGCCTCCCAGGGCTACCCCGGCTACGGCTACGGCATCCGCTACGAGTTCGGCCTGTTCGAGCAGCGCTTCGAGCATGGCTGGCAGGTCGAGCATCCGGAACAGTGGCTGCAGTTCGGCAACCCCTGGGAGTTCCCGCGACCGGAGGTGCTGTATCCCGTGCAGTTCTACGGCCGGGTCGAGGAGTTCCGCGATTCCGTGGGCGAGCGCGCCTACCGCTGGGTCGACAGCGAGCGCGTGCTGGCCATGGCCTACGACACCCCGGTGGTCGGTTACGGCGGGCGCACCATCAACACGCTGCGCCTGTGGTCGGCACGCGCCACCCGCGACTTCAACTTCGGCCACTTCAACGACGGCGCCTACATGAAGGCGGTCGAGCAGAAGGTGATGTCCGAGAACCTCAGCCGCGTCCTCTACCCCAACGACGCCACCGAGGTCGGCCGCGAGCTGCGCTTCAAGCAGGAGTATTTCTTCACCTCGGCCTCGCTGCAGGACATCCTGCGCCGCTACCTGCAGCACCACTCCGACTTCGACAGCCTGCCCCAGAAGGCGTCGATCCAGCTGAACGACACCCACCCCTCGATCGGCATCGCCGAGATGATGCGCCTGCTGGTGGACCAGCACGCGGTGCAATGGGAGAAGGCGTGGGAGATCACCCGGGGCTGCTTCTCCTACACCAACCACACCCTGCTGCCCGAGGCGCTGGAGGCGTGGCCGGTGCGCCTGCTGGAGCGGGTGCTGCCGCGCCACATGCAGATCATCTACGAGATCAACGGGCGCTTCCTCAACCGGTCGCGGGCCCGCTCCGCCGGTGACAACGCCCGCCTGTCGCGGCTGTCCCTGATCGACGAGCGGGGCGAGCGCCGGGTGCGCATGGGCAACCTCGCCTTCGTCGGCTCCCACAAGGTCAACGGCGTCTCGGCGCTGCACACCGAGCTGATGAAGCAGACGGTGTTCGCCGACCTCCACGGCGAGTTCCCCGAGCGCATCAACAACAAGACCAACGGCATCACGCCGCGGCGCTGGCTGCATCAGGCCAACCCGGCCCTGGCGGAGCTGATCACCAGCCGCATCGGCAAGGGCTGGATCGCCGATCTCAGCCTGATCGAGGCGCTGAAGCCCAAGGCCGACGATCCGGTGTTCCGCGAGGAGTTCCGCCGCGCCAAGCGCCACAACAAGAAGCGCCTGGCGGCCTACATCGCCCGCCAGACCGGCGTCGAGGTGCAGGTCGACAGCCTGTTCGACGTGCAGGTCAAGCGCATGCACGAGTACAAGCGCCAGCTGCTCAACATCCTGCAGACGGTGGCGCTCTACAACGAGATGCGCGACAACCCGACGGTCACCTGGACCCCGGTGACCAAGATCTTCGCCGGCAAGGCCGCCCCCGCCTACCAGATGGCCAAGCTGATCATCAAGCTGATCAACGACGTCGGCCAGGTGGTCAACCACGACCCGGCGCTGCACGACCTGCTCAAGGTGGTCTACCTGCCGAACTACAACGTCACGGCGGCCGAGATCATCATGCCCGCGGCCGATCTGTCGGAGCAGATCTCGACCGCCGGCATGGAGGCGTCGGGCACCGGCAACATGAAGCTGTCGCTGAACGGGGCGCTGACCATCGGCACGCTGGACGGGGCCAACGTCGAGATCAAGGACGCCGTGGGCGACGAGAACATCTTCATCTTCGGCCTGACCGCCGACGAGGCGAACAGCCTGCGCCAGGGCGGGACCTACAACCCGCGCCAGGTGATCGCCGCCAACCCCAGCCTGAAGCGGGCCCTGGACATGATCCAGACCGGGGTGTTTTCGCCCGACGACCCGCACCGCTACCACTCGATCGTGCAGGCGCTGACGGACGGCGGCGACCACTTCCTGGTGACCGCCGACTTCGCGGCGTACTGCCGCGCCCACGAGGACGCCTGCGCGCTCTACCGCGATCGCGAGGCGTGGATGCGCAAGGCCGTCATCAACTCCGCCAGCATGGGCTGGTTCTCCTCCGACCGCACCATCCGCGAGTACGCCGAGGAGATCTGGAACGTCCGCTCCGTGGTGCCGGAGCACCACGAGGAGGGCGACCGCTAACCGCCCGTTGCTCCGCGACGACGGCCGCGGGAACGGCCGCGACGACGGCCATGCCGGCGGCCATGCCGGCGGCCATGCCGGCGCTCAGCCGCGGGGTGGCCGTCGCCGTTCCAGCCACCCCGCCAGCGCGACGGCGTTGTTGTGGTGGCGGTCGCGCGCCGCGTGGAGCAGGGTCACCGGCCCGTGGGCGATGCGGTCGAGCAGGGCGGCGACGGCCGCCCGCGCCACCGGCGCCTCCAGTTCCGCCGCGTAGGCGTCGCAGAAGGCGTCCCAGTCCTCGCGATGGCCGTGGAAGCGGCGGCGCAGCCCGTCGCTGGGCGCGATCTCCTTCAGCCACAGGTCGATGGCCGCCCGGTCCTTGGCCACGCCGCGCGGCCACAGCCGGTCGACCAGGACCCGCGTGCCGTCCGCTGGCGCGGCCGGATCGTACACCCGCTTGCACGTGATCCCCGTCATCGGAACAGCCTGACCATCATGTCGGCGTCGTGGTCGATCCCGTCGACCCGCAGGGACCGGCGCATCACCCCGAACGGAACGAACCCCATGCCAGCGTAGAACCGGCGCGCCCGGTCGTTGCCGGCGGCCACCAGCAGCTCCACCTGGTCGACCTCGGTCTCGGCGTGGGCCAACACGGCGTTCAGCAGGGTCGCGGCGAGCCCGGAGCCGCGCTGGCACGCGCGGACGTACATTCCCCAGAGCATGGCCACGTGGCGGCGTTTGACCTGCGGATGGCGCTGCAGCGTCGCCATGGCCACGAGATCTCCGGCGGCGTGGGCGCCGAAGACCGCGAGCGCCTCGAGGCGCTCGCGGAACGCGTCCGTGTGTCGCCCGACCTCCTCCTCGTAGGCCATGGCGAAGGCGGTGGGGTGGGCGGCCAGCGCCTCCAGCAGCAGCGTCCGGTAGGCGCCGGCGTCGTCCGATCGAAGGCGACGGATGGAGAGCGCCGATGCCGGGGCAACCGGCGCCAGGGGAGCCGATGCCGGGGGAGCCGAGGGGATCATCGCGGTCGCTCCTGTGGAGGCTTTCCATGTATCTGCAAATTATGTATATGCATACGCCCATGACCCGTCCCTGGCAAGCCCCCCGCACCCTGTGCCGCGACGCCGCGGCTCTGGTGGACACCTGCGCCGGCTGGAACAGCCGCCTCGCCGCCCGGCGGATCGCCCAGATCCTCGACCGGGACCTGGCGCCCTGCGGCCTGACGGCGGCCCAGCTCGGCCTGATGGCGCAGATCGCCGCCGCGGCCGACGACACCCTGGGGGCGCTGGCGCGGCGCACCGGGCTGGACCAGTCGACCCTGTCGCGCACCCTGCGCACCCTGGAGGGCGAGGGGCTGGTGGAGATCACCGTGGTCGCGTCCGACCTGCGGCGCCGCGCGGTGTGGCTGACCGAGGCCGGGGCACGGCGCCTGGAGGCGGCGCTCCCGCTGTGGCGGGCGGCCCAGGACCGGCTGGCGGACGTGGCCGGTGCGGAGCTGGCGCGGCTTGTGGCGGCCGCCGCCCGGTCGGTCCGCGGTGCGGCCGAGGACCCCTGACCGGGCGATCGCCGCCGCCGCCGCGGGGATCGCCCGTCTGAGCATCTGCATACGGTTGCCAATCCGAAACGGTTGGCACATCGTTGCGACACCGGAAGCACAAGCCGCAGGCAAGGATGGGACGGCGCTCGCGCCGACCGTTGGGATCAGACCAGCGCGAAGCTGTCGGCGCCGAGGTGGCCCGGGGCGACCGAAAGCAGGGTGACGGTGTTGCCGGAGCCGAGATGGATCACCGCGTTGCCCGACGCGTCCGAGGCGATGCGGGTCAGCATGTCGGCGGGGGTGGCGATCGCCAGGCCGTTGATCCCGGTCGCCACCTGGAGCACGTCCTGACCGACGGCGAAGTCCCCGATCCTGTCCGTGCCGCTGCCGGTCCCGAACCGGAACAGATCCGCGCCGCGGTTGCCGAAGAGAAGGTCGTCGCCGGCTCCGCCGTCCAGAAGGTCGGCATCCTGGCCGCCGAACAGCGTGTCGCTGCCGTCCTCGCCCAGCAGGGTGTCGGCCCCGAGGTTGCCATAGGCCAGGTCGTTGCCGCCGCCGCCGCCGGCCGTGTCCGGCCCGCGGTTGCCTGCGAGGACGTCGTCGCCGGCACCGCCGGCGAGGCGGTCGGCGTCCTGGCCGCCGAACAGTGTGTCGCTGCCGTCGTCGCCCCGAAGGACGTCGGCGCCGGCGTTGCCGTAGACCAGGTCGTTTCCCCGGTTCCCCCAGACCAGGTCCGCTGCCTCGCCGGCGGCGATCCCGTCGTCGCCCTGCCCGCCGAAGAGGGTGTCGGCCCCCGCGCCGCCGTCGATGGCGTCGGCCTCGGTGTTGCCGTAGATCAGGTCGGCGCCGTCCTCTCCGTAAAGGTGGTCGAGGCCGGACCCGCCGGACACCGTGTCGTCGCCGGCACCGGCGGACACCGTGTCGTCGCCGCCGAGCGCCGCGATGAGGTCCGCCGACGGTCCGCCGTGGATGAGGTCGGCGCTCGTGGAGGCGGCGCCTGTCCCGCCTCCGGTCGATGGGGCGTCGGGGACCGGCGGGGCGATCCGGGTCAGCGTCACGTCGTTGCCGGTCCCGCCCGCGTAGCTGATCCTGTAGAGCGCCGCGCCGTCGACCAGCGTCGCGCCGTCCGCCAGCCCCCCGAAGGTGCCGGTGACCGGGTCGGCCCCGTCGTTGTCGATCAGGACGTATGTGTCGCCGATGGCGGGCGCATAGCCGAAGCTCAGGGTCAGGGTGGCGTTGGCGATCGCGACGGTGCCGGTCACCGCGATCTGGTCGTGCTGCGTCCCCACCGCGGTCCCGTCGATCTCCATGGCGGCGGTGGACCCGGACGCCAGGGTCAGGGATCCGGTGGCGAGCGTGCCCGGGCTGTTGCCGGGGGCGATGGTGCCCCCGCTCATGACGGTGACGGGTGTCGCGATGGCGCTGGTGCCGGCCAGGGTGACGCCCGATGCCACGGTGAAGGTTCCGGTGCCGGTCATGGAGCCGGAAAACGTGTTGGTGCCTGCGGTGGACAGGGTCAGGGAGCCCGTCCCGACGGCGACCGTGCCGGCTCCGGTGAGGCTGCCGATGGTTTCGTCGGTGCCGTTGAGGTCCAACGTCGCCCCGGCGTCGACGGTGACGGTTCCGGCGTCCGGCAGCGCGCTGCCACCGGACACCCTCAAGGTGCCGCCGCTGACGGTGGTGGTGCCGGAATAACCGTTGCTGCCGCTTAGGGTGAGGGTGGCGGTGCCGGTCTTGGTGAGGGCGCCGGTGCCGGTGATGGCGCCGCTGACGGTGGCATCGGCGGTGGCGCTGACGGTGCCGTGCGCGGCGCCGAGGATGACCGCGTTGTCGATCACCGTGGCGCCGGTGATCGCCAGGGTGCCGCCGTCGAGGGTGACGGCCCCGGCGCCGAGGTTGCCGTCGCCGGCGACGGCGACGGTGCCGCCGGTGACGGTGGTGGTGCCGGAATAGCCGTTGGCGCCGCTCAGGGTGAGGGTGGCGGTGCCGGTCTTGGTGAGGGCGCCGGTGCCGGTGATGGCGCCGCTGACGGTGGCGTCGG